>DDUN01000028.1 GCA_002344825.1 Candidatus Multiplicimicrobium inquinatum
CCGTCCCTTTGGTAAGCGGTACCTTTAATTAACTAATCGCGATCGTTTTGGGTTTAACCGCTTCGACTGTTTGCTTGCGCGGAATTTTGATTTGCAAAACACCGTTTTCATATTTGGCTGAGATTTGATCCGCGATGAATTCTTCCGGAACAGAATAAAGCCTCTCAAAGTTTCCGTAGCGGCGTTCAATTTTAACGAGGTTGGAAACTTTAAACTCTTCTTCAACTTTGCGTTCGCCGGAAATCAAAAGTTCCTGTCCTTTGACTTCGATGTTGATTTCATTTTTCTTAACGCCCGGCAAATCCACTAATAAATAATAAGCGCCGTCTTTTTCCAGAAAATCGGTTTTAGGTGCCTGCTGACTTTCAATGTAGCCTTTTTTCTGAAAGTCATCGATGCCCTGGTTTAAAAACTCACCCATGCGGCGGCGTAATTTATCAAGCTCAGGGAGGGTGTCCTGCGATGTTGTGCCGCTTTGCGGCGCGGCCCAAGAGGAAGCAGTTCGATAGGCTGTTCCTGCCTGAGACCAAGCGTCTTTGGTTTGATCTTCAGCTTGAGAACCTGTTGAGATAAGAACAAGTACGAACAAGATCGGAAACGTTTTCATAAAAAGAGATGATTTCATAAATTCCTCCGTTGATTTGGACTATAATAACACTTTCAAAGCTTGGACGGCAAAAGGGATCATTTTCTTCAGGGGGAAAGAATGAATTCGGAGCAATTGAGGCAGATGATTAATCGGATTTTGACCGATGTTGAAGAGGAAGACATCGGTATAAGTTTGCTTTCGCGGCATTATCAAAACCGGGATGAACTCTCATTTTTTAATGAAACAGACCGCGAGGCGGTGCGTCAAATTTTAGAGAAGTTGTCGAAAGATAGCGAGCGTCACAAGACAATGCTTCAAGATTTGATAGAGTTTTTAGGAGAAAAGCTTCATGAATCACGAATTTCTTAAAACACTTTGGTCTTTGCGTTTTGAGAAAATGAAGCGAACGGAAGAAAGTTCCGCCTGGAATTATCAGGAACTTTTGGACCAGTGTTTGGTTGAATGGGGCACAGATAGTAAGCCCGTAAAAATTTTATCTGCTTTAGTGCGTGAAGAACGCGCGCATGAAAAGCTGGCTGAAAAGCTGATTGATATGCTTAAAAAATACGGAGGCTGATATGAGAACGGCTGTTTTTAGTACCAAAGGGTATGATCGGGAATCTTTTGACGGAGTGAATGTCGGCTTTGGACATGAGTTGGTTTTCTTTAAGCCGCATTTATCGAAAGAGACTGTTCCTTTGGCACATGGTTTTCCTGCCGTTTGTGCTTTTGTGAACGATGATTTGAACGCGGAAGTTTTGGAAGATTTGGCTGAACACGGAACCAAATTGATCGCGTTACGTTGCTCCGGATTCAATCAGGTCAACGTCGTTAAGGCGCATGAGCTGGGAATGTCGGTTGTGCGGGTTCCGTCCTATTCGCCTCAGGGCGTTGCGGAGCATGCGGTGGCGATGATTATGGCCTTAAACCGCAAAATTCATGTGGCGCATAACCGTGTGCGTGACGGTAATTTTTCTCTCGAAGGGCTCATTGGTTTTGAAGTCGCCGGAAAAACCGTCGGCGTGGTCGGTACGGGACAAATCGGCCGTATTTTCGCGCGTATCATGAAGCAGGGGTTTGGCGCGAATGTGATTGCGTATGATGTTTTTCAGCATCCGGAATGCGCGCAAATGGGAATCAAGTATGTTGGATTGGATGAGATTTACAAACAAAGTGATATTATTTCTTTGCATTGTCCGCTCATGACCGAAACTTATCATCTGATTCATGACCGGGCGGTGAGCCTGATGAAAAAAGGAGTGATGCTGATTAATACCAGCCGCGGTGGACTTGTGGATACCAAGGCGGTAATCAAAGGTTTGAAGCAGGAGAAGATCGGTGCGATGGGGCTGGATGTATACGAAGAAGAAGCCGCGCTCTTTTTTGAAGATCACTCGGGGCATATTATTCAGGACGATGTGTTCGCGCGCCTTTTAACTTTTCCGAATGTAATGATTACTTCTCATCAGGCATTTTTAACGAAAAATGCTTTGGCAAATATCGCGGAAACAACACTGCAAAATATTACGGACTATGAAAAAGGTTCGCTGAAGTCTCAGAATGAAGTAAAGCTTTCTCAGGTTTAAGACGGCTTGAGAATGGTTCGAAAAGTGAGGTTGATGCGCGCGCCGCAGGGCTGACTTTCTTTCGGAACGCCGTGCTTCCAAAGCTTTTGCGTGTCGCCGCGCATGATGAGCAAACTGCCTGATTCCAAAAGATATTTTCTTTGCGGTGCGGTTTTGAGCATCCGGTGTTTCATGATGAATTTCCGCGCCGCGCCCAGACTCACCGAGGCGATGACCGGATTTTTCCCGAGCTCTTTTTCGTCGTCGCTGTGCAGCCCCATGCTATCGCGGTGGTCGCGGTAAAGATTCGCTAAAACCGAGTTAAATTTTTGTTTTACCTTCATTTCAGTGCGTTTCTTTATTTCGAGAAGAGTTTTTGTCCACGGAAGCGGCGGCATTCGTACTCCCGAATAAGTGTAAGTCGCGTCAGGATCTCCCACCCAGGCTGTCACCCGCGGTTCAAGAACAGGTTTTCCAAAAATCATGATTTTTTTCTGCTGCCAGGGGATGGTTTTAATTAAATCGGAAAGATAGGCCTCAGACTCCGCGTATGACAAAAAACCAGGGATGAGTTGAATGTCCGGTGTCATGGGACTAGTTTAGCATGCTAATTTTTTAATTCAATTTAGAGGGGGAGACCGCTAGAATGCCTGCCATGACAAAGCCGAAGATTGTATTTTTAGATGCCGGAACCGTGGGTTGGGGCGATCAGGATTTTTCTCCGCTTAAAACAATCGGTTCATTGAAACAGCATTATTCCACATCGCCCGCGCAAACCATTCAGCG
>DDUN01000067.1 GCA_002344825.1 Candidatus Multiplicimicrobium inquinatum
TTCAAATATGATTACACCGCGAAAATCGCGCGCTGGACCGTGGCTGAATATAAACGGCTCGGAATTAATGTGCCGATTTATCTGAATACTTATCCTTTTTTCTACGCGCATGATTGGGCGGATTTGCAGAATGAATGCGATGCTATCGGAATTGATTTGTACCCAACTTCAGAGCTCGCGGAAGACAAGCATGAGTTCCGCAAATACTGCGACAAAATCCGTTATCTCGGCAATGTTTCCAAACTGCCTTTTATCGCCGAGTTTCAATCGGGGATTTGGCATGGCCGGCATTACGAAGTGAATGTGCTTACCGGCAGTCATTACCGCATGATTACTTTATCTGCGCTCTTAGCCGGTATTAAAGGTTGGAGCTGGTACATGCTTGTAAACCGCGACAACTGGTATATGTCGCCGATCAATGAATGGGGCCGTGTCCGCGGTGAATTGTATGACGTATTCAAACAGCTTGTTTCTCTTTTCAAGCGTCTCGATCCGACCACATTAGAGAAAATTGTCGATGTCGGAGTGACATTTAATCCGCTGCAGTATGCCGCGCGGACTTTGCCCGGCGATAGCCCGATTTTAACCGCGCTCAATCAAACCGGTATGGATTATGACTTATGTGATCCGCGCGCGAAACTACCGCCGCACAAAGTTTTGTTTTATTGGGGTAACCAATGGCTTGATGAAGCGAGCCAGAAAAGATTGCGCCAGTATGTTGAGCAGGGCGGGACGTTGATCGCGTTCCGTGATTTTCCGCGTAAAGATGAAAATTTTAAGCCTTGTCAGAGGATCGGTTTTGAAGAGCCCGAACGCACTTTGTTTGAATTTAAAAAACCTTTTGAATTAAAACTTTCGCCAAAAAGCGAGTCGATCCGTATGGTTTCATCCGTGTATACTTTTAAAGCGGAAAACGCGCAAAAAATCGAAGTCAATGTCGCGAATCACGGTAAGCTTGCTGTGGGGTATATCAAGAAGATCGGCAAAGGTAAAATTTTGCATTTGGGCATGGAGCCCGGGCAGGAATTAATTCAGCTTATTTTAAAATATTTGGATGTGTTGCCCGCATCTTATTCAACCACTTCGGAAATTCACACGGCCCTGTTCAGGCGGGGGAAGAAATACTATGTGGTGGTGGTCAACAATGGACGTGAACAAAAAACCGCCGCGCTGAATCTGCCCGGAGTTTTGTTTAAGCGCAAGGCAAACGTTTTGGATCTTCTGAGCGGAAAAAAATTACCCCTGCGCTTTGAGCCCGGACAAGCGCTTTCGGTTGAGATTGCCCGCAAGGACGGCACTGTCCTCGAGATTGCTTAAAGGCTTCTGAAAAAGGTCATTCACTGCGTTGTAAACTTCACTCTCTTGTGCGCCGTAGGTTTCACTACGGCTCCGCGGTCGTTCGTTTACGCCTTGTGTCTGATCCTTTTTGATAAGCCTTATCGTTTATTTAAAAACACCTGCCGCTCAATAAATAATCCGTTACATTTTTAAAATTATTTATTTCCGCCATGCCGCAAAAGCTTGCTTTCCTGGGGACTCATAAAAGAAGCGTTCCTTTACGCCTTGTGGCCGAGCTTTTTTGAGAAGTCTTTCGTTTTTGTTCTCGCCTAATTATGAGAAAGGAACCACATCAAGTTTCTGCCGCATTCGTCCGATAAACCTCACAGCCCGCGTTGAGGTTTTAAAGGAGATAGCCGTATGTACGAGCCTTATTTTGGTTTAAGAGAGTCCCCGTTTAATATTACTCCCGACCCGCGCTTTGTGTATTTCAGCAAACATCATCAGGAAGCGCTCTCCGCGATGCGTTACGGCGTTGAATACCGGAGAGGGTTTATTCAGGTGACCGGAGAAATTGGCGCCGGAAAGACAACTCTTTCACGCGCGTTACTTGCGCAATTGGGAGACGATGTTCATAGCGCGCTGATCCTGAATCCGAAGCTTTCCGATTTGGAGCTTTTACAGACGATTGTCGAAGATTTCGGCATTAAGCCCGCGTCGACGAAAAGAAAAGCCTGTTTTGACGCTTTAAATAAATTTTTATTGGAAGAAAATCAAAAAGGAAAAAACGCGGTTTTGATTATTGATGAAGCTCAGCTTTTGACTCCGCGGTCGCTTGAGCAGATTCGGTTGTTGTCAAACCTTGAAACTCCGAGTCAGAAACTTTTGCAGATTATTTTAATCGGTCAGCCCGAGCTGAAAGATTTGATCGCTCGTCCGGATTTAACCCAGCTTCGCCAGCGCATTACCGTAAGGTTTCATCTGCCAGCGCTCTCCAGAGATGAGGTGGGAGACTATTTATCGCATCGGTTGCGCGTCGCGGGAATGGATGGGACTGTCTTTCAGGATGACGCGGTGTGTATGGTTTCTGAGTTTTCAGGCGGAATACCCCGATTAATTAATGTATTGGCAGATAGGACGATGTTGGGGGCTTTCGCGAAAGAAACTCGGCAAATTAACGCTTCTCTTGTAGAATGTGCGGCAGCCGATTTGGAGGGCGCCACAGTATGAGTCTAATTCAGGACGCGTTAACTAAAACACAGGTTAAGGTTGCCCCTAAGGCCGCTGTTCCCGCGCTTCAACCCAAGGCCCAGCCTCAGTCTCATCCGCGTCATGGCTTAGATGCCTTTGACCGTGAGGTCGAAAAAAAGATTCAGCAGGTTCAGGGACAGCCTGTTAAGCCCGTTAAAAAATCCTATTGGTCCCTGATTATTGTGTTGGCTATTTTTTCGGCCGCAGCTGCTTGGTGGTTTTTGCAAAAACCGCAAACGCAAATGGAGCCTGTTCCCGCTATGATTGTCGATATCCAAAAAAGCACGTTTGTTTCCAAGCCTGAACTCGCTCAGCCTATTCTTTTGCCCGCAACCGCAGCTCTGGCTGAAGAACCCAAACCCATTTTCGATAACAGTAAATTTATTCTATCCGGCATTATCTTGGGCGGGCGGGAGCAGCCTTATGCTTTGATCAATGGGCGCATTGCGCGTGTCGGCGACCGTGTTGAACATAACGCGGTTGTCAGTAAAATTGAAAAAGAATATGTTGATGTGCGTTACCGCGGTGAGTTAGTTCGTCTTCAAATTCAGCGTTAATCCAACGTTGAGAATTTCCCCTGCTTCAATAAAATAATTGTGCGAGGTAATAATATGGTAATATATCATATTATTTATGATTATAAAATGGATTTTGATTTCCGTCGGAGTTGTGCTGGGGGCGATAATCGCTCCGCACATTCAGCTTTGGATTGAGCCGCAGACAGCCGCGTTAAGTTTTTTGGGGCTCTTAGCTTCATTTGGGTTGTTTCATAAGGCGCGCCTATGCGGTCAGGTTTGCTTATGTTTATTTTCGCTTCTTTATGGCTTCTGTTCCGTTCAAACGGCTGAACAAAAATTTCAAACCGTAAGCTGGCGCGCTCACGGCAAGACAGTGATTGTTGCCGGAGAAGTACTCAGTTTTCCTGAAAAAGTAAACGAGTCTCAGCGATGGATTATGAGCGTGTGGTCTTTTCGGATGGAAGATGGAAGCTGGATGGCGGCTCAATCCCGCGCGGAGGTCAGTGTTCCGGCAGAAGAAGACACTCCGCTGATCGGGGACCGCATTGTTCTGAAGGGCCGTGTTTCTTTTCCCGAGAAAAATAATATGGGAGCCGAAATTTTACTGCGGCGGTATTTTTTGAACAATGTTGCGGCTCAAATTCGTGTGCGCGGTACCGGACATTTTATTTATGAGGACTGGAACCGGCTTCAATTACCTTTGCGGCTGATTCAGCTGGCACGAGCAGGCCTGGAGAACCGCCTTGATTTTGTTTATCAAATCAAACACAGCCTTGTCCTGAAGCCGTTGCTTCTTGGTTCGCGCATGGAAGACCGGGAGCTTCGCAGGGCTTTCAATCGAACCGGCACTTCGCAAGTCTTTGCAATGCCCAACAGG
>DDUN01000075.1:0-1541 GCA_002344825.1 Candidatus Multiplicimicrobium inquinatum
AATAGACTTTTTACTGATGAACAAGGTAAACAGTTGATTTGGCGGGACAGAGGCGAACATACGGAACCACACCAAAATCGCCGGCAGCGATCTCAGCCGCGTCCTGCGATTCGATCGTTTGCAAAGAGCTGACGGTTACCTGATGCTCTTCCCCTTGCGGATTGATGAGGCAGAGTTTTTGACCCGCCATCAACTTTTGACCGCGGGCGCGCACATGAATAATCAAATGACTGTCTTTGGCAGCTTCCACCACTTCGCCCAAATAGTTTTCGTCACGGCGGGTTAAATTTTCATTCTTTAAACGAACAAAGGCTTTATCGGTATTATTTGATTTATAAAAACAGCGGGTGGTTTCAACCGGATAATTTTCAAGAATATCCGCGGCGGCAACATGGCTCGTTACCGTAAAAAGCCCCGCCATGGCTTTCAGGGTTTCGGCATTTTCACTCAAACGCAAATCAAGGCGCAAAGCTGCCAAACCCAAGGTTTCAATTTCTTCGATCAATTCCATCAAACAATAATCTTTGCCCAAAAAAACCAAGGTGCCGTGCTTATTTTCCAAAACACGGAAACCGCTATGAAAACTCTCTTCGCTGGAAGCGGTGGCGCGTAAATGCTCCGCCGCTTCCGCTTCGGGCAGTTGATTGGTCAGCAAATGGCGCGGCGTGTAAAGAATCAGCACCGGCCCTAATCCCAGCACCTCAACCCCCGTGGGAATTTTCTGAATCCACTCGCGCAAAGTCGAAGCCGGTAATTGGCTTGAAAGCATCACCCGCTCCAGATTATTGCCGCCATAACGGCACCAGGTCAAAACGCCTTCTAAATTATGATTCCCCGTTTCCAAATTCAGCTGAATTTTCATCGCGGGTAAATTCTGCAGCACCCATTCGAAAGCGCCCGGATCTTGCACACGAATGGCATCAAACTCATTCAGCGGTAAAGCATTTAAAATCGTCACGGCTTTTTCAAATTCGGGTTGGATCATCAGAATATCCCACTCCAAAACGACCTTTAAACCTAATTGACGGGCTTCACGAGCCATGATGATGAGTTGATCCTGAGGCAGGGTGCCGTAACGTGATAAATCAGCGGAACCTAATAGAACTTCGCGGGCACCGGCTTGGGCTAAAACAGATAAGTCTTCTAATCGATTCGCGGCACCGATGCGAATCATTTGCGTTTAATCCGAATCAAATGGCCCGCATCCGCGCCTTCCACAAAAGGAATGCGCACCAGCGTATTGACTTTGGCTTGTTCCAGTTTCAAGTTGCCCAGTGAATTAAAAATCGGCGACACGTGAAAAGCCTGCGTCTCTCCCTGAAAAGGCAAAAGCTCGAGTAACTCCCCTTCATTAAAAGCACTGCGCACTTCTAAAAGTAATTGATTGCCGTTAATCACTTTACGCACCACACCGGCAAATTCATCATGCGCGCCTTTACGCCCTGAATCGGTATCAAGCACACTGCCATGGTCCGCGGCTTCCATTAAATTCGCCTGCATATATTCCCGGTGCGGCACCGTGGCTAATTCGGCGTTAAGAC
>DDUN01000075.1:1840-5957 GCA_002344825.1 Candidatus Multiplicimicrobium inquinatum
CGATAAGTTTTTGAAAGAATGCCCGCGTAGAGAATACTGCGCATACGGCCTTCCACCTTCACCGAATCAATTTGCTCTTCAATGAAATACGGCAACAGATCAACGCCGAGCATATCTTTCGAACTCATAAAAAAACGGCCTTCCAACTCTTGGCCTTCGGGATAATTCAGTTTGTAACTAAAACGGCAGCTTTGCGCGCAGCCGCCGCGGTTACTGTCACGACCTTTGGTGTAGTTAGAAATCGTGCAATTGCCGGAGTAAGCCATGCACATCGAGCCGTGAATAAAAAGCTCCACTTCCAAACCCGTCTCGCGTTTGATTTGTCCCGCTTGCTGAATCGAAACTTCGCGTCCCAGAATCAATCGCTTCACGCCCATTTTTTTCCAAAGCTTGCCCGCCTCCGCGTTTAAACAGCTTGCCTGCGTGGAAAGATGAATGGGAATTTGCGATTCGCGCGCGATCACGCTCACCACGCCAAGATCGGAGACAATCACCGCGTCGACTTTCGCGCGGGTCATTTGCTTGATAAAGTCAGAAAGACCTTCCATGTCGCGGTCGAAAGGAAAGCTGTTGAGCGTGACATACACTTTGACACCCTTCGCATGCGCAAATTGGACGGCTTCTTCCAGCTCTTCGGGAGTGAAATTATCCGCCGCCGAGCGCAGACCAAATTGCTGTCCGGCCAAGTAGACAGCATCCGCTCCATAGGAAGCGGCCGCTTTCAGCTTATCGAAACTGCCTGCGGGCGAGAGAAGTTCGGGTTTAAACATGGCGGAATAATAGCACAGACAACCGACTAGAGACTATAGACGAAGCTCACAATACAGACAAAAAAACGGCCGCCCCAAAGGCGGCCGTTCGACAAAGCTAACTCTATTTTTCCAAATTACGAAGCAGTCAGACTATCCACCTGCTTGGCGCGATCATCAGCAATACCCTGAATTTTTTTGATGTCTTGCTTCAACTTATCAAAGGTTTCCAGCTTATCCGCCTGCATCACCGTCTTTAAACCGCTGGTAAATGACTTGTCGAGCGCTTCCGCGCCGGAAACGCCTTTTTTGCGGCTGATCAAAGGATGAATGCGGTTTTCGCGCTTGATCACATCAAGATACTTTTCTTTCGGCGCGTAATACTTGATATTTTCGGGATGAACCTGATAACCCGCGAACGTTAAGCCCAGGTATGCCAACCCCAACAACACCGCCAGAATGAAAATAAATTTTATAATTTTTCCCATAATCCCCTCATTTTTTATCAAGACGCGGAAAAGATAAAAAGATTATCGGGATAAACCAAGTTAAGGTTAAGTTTTTTTATTGGAAGTTGCGTCCGCTAGACCGATAAGAATTCATCGTTCAATGATCAAAACATCACGATGCGTTATGGGTTTCGTTTCGTGGCAATCCAAACATAGTGATGCGATCCTTTATTCCCCGGACGCGAGCGAACTTTAATTTCTTCAACCTGAAATCCAACCGACTTCAGGCGGTAGGGTAACGGCTGATCAAAATAAGCTGACCAAATCGCAAGTACACCGCCCACTTTAAGCGCAGACTTAATCGCCTTTAGACCTTCAAACTGATAAAACCAATCATTACTTTTTTTGGAAAGCCCCGCGGGTCCATTATCAACATCGAGAATGATACCGTTGTAGCGATTTTTAACACATTTAATGAGTCCGGCAACATCTTGCTCCTGAATTTCAACGCGCTCATCGCTGAGCGGATCATTGGCTAACCCCGCCAGCACAGTCCGATTCCAACGCACCACGGCAGGAACAATTTCCGCGACCGTAATCTTTGCTTTTTTGGGGAGATTGTCCAGAGCAGCCCGAAGCGTGTAGCCCATTCCTAATCCACCAATGAGAACCTGAGGGTCCGGCTGATCTTTAATTTTTTCCATCGCAAGCCGCGCCAACTCCTCTTCTGAGAAATGCATACGACTGCTCATCAGCTCTTCGCGGCCCGCATTAATATAGAAATCTTTATCCTGCTGATAAAGACTTAAACGCTTTCCCCCGCCGGGAATATCCGCTTCTTCAATTAAAACTTTGGGAATCATGCGGGTATTGTAATCGCAGGCAGAAAAAAATACGACCTATTCAAACAATTGAATCTCTTACAAAAAAAGAGCCGGGGCGGTTTTGCCATCCCCGGCTCTTAGCTTTAAATTTGAATTAACCGTCAAAACGGCCGAGATTCATCACTTTATCCCAAGCCTGAACAAAGTCATTCACGAATTTGTCCGTCGACTCGTTATACGCGTAAACCTCAGCTACCGCGCGCAATTCCGAATTTGAACCGAAGATCAAATCCACCGTGGTGGCAGTCCACTTCGGCTCACCTGTCTTGCGGTCAAAGCCTTCGTAAAGGCCTTCGGCATTTTCCGATTTTTTCCATTGCGTCGCCATATCGAGCAAATTTAAAAAGAAGTCGTTGCTCAACACACCGGGACGATTGGTGAATACCCCGTTTTTTGATCCGCCGGTATTGGCATCCAACGCGCGCAAACCGCCCACCAGTACCGTCATTTCCGGCACAGTTAAATTGAGCAGACTCGCTTTATCAACCAGCATTTCTGCCGGAGCGCGATAGCTCTTCTCTTTGTTGAAATAATTGCGGAAACCATCCGCAGCCGGTTCTAACACAGAGAAAGAACTCACATCTGTTTGCTCCTGCGACGCATCGGTACGACCAGCTTTAAACGGCACTTTCACGGAAAGTCCCGCGTCTTGCGCGGCTTTTTCAATCGCCGCGGCACCGCCGAGCACGATCAAATCAGCCAGCGAAACCTTGGTATTATCCGACCGTGAGTCATTGAATTTTTTTTGAACGCCTTCAAGCACGTTCAAAACCTTCGCCAACTCCTCCGGGTTATTCACTTCCCATTTCTTCTGCGGTTCAAGACGCACGCGCGCGCCATTCGCCCCGCCGCGCATATCGCTCGCCCGGAAGCTCGAAGCCGACGCCCATGCCGTACGAACCAACTCAGGCACCGACACGCCCGAAGCCAGAATATCGGCTTTGAGCTGCTCCGCGTCCTGATCATTAATTAAATCGTAATCTGCCTTTGGAACCGGATCCTGCCAAATCAATTCTAAATCCGGAACTTCGGAACCGATATAACGGGAGCGCGGTCCCATATCGCGATGCGTCAGCTTAAACCACGCACGAGCAAAAGCATCTTCAAACTCCTTGGGATTATCCAGAAAACGCTTTGAGATCTTGTTGAATTCCGGATCTTCTTTCAGTGAAAGATCCGTTGTAAACATGATCGGCAAGTTGAATTTGCCCTCCACATGCGCATCCGGAACTGTTCTTGCGGAAGATTCATCCGTCGGAATCCACTGCGTCGCTCCTGCGGGACTCTTGGTCTGCTTCCATTCAAACTTAAACAGATTATCCAAGTACTGATGCGTCCACTTCACCGGCGCGGAAGTCCAAGCTCCTTCTAATCCGCTTGTAACCGTGTCTTCGGAATGCCCTTTGCCGCAATTGTTTTTCCAGCCGAATCCCTGCTGTTCAATCGGCGCAGCGCCGGGTTCTTTCTCCAAGCATTCATCGGGCTTATGCGCGCCATGCGCTTTTCCGAAAGTGTGTCCGCCCGCGATCAAAGCGACAATTTCCTCATCGTTCATCGCCATACGGCCGAAAGACTCACGAATATCTTTTGCCGCCGCAAGCGGATCAGGCTTTCCGCCCGGTCCCTCCGGATTCACATAAATCAAACCCATTTGCACCGCGGCAAGCGGTCCTTTCAATTTACCGTCTTTCGTGCGGCGTTTATCTTCAAGCCATTTATTTTCAGGC
Organism: Candidatus Multiplicimicrobium inquinatum; assembly: GCA_002344825.1. Classification (GTDB taxonomy): domain Bacteria; phylum Omnitrophota; class Omnitrophia; order Omnitrophales; family Aquincolibacteriaceae; genus Multiplicimicrobium; species Multiplicimicrobium inquinatum. The sequence continues at coordinate 5,650 of DDUN01000075.1, forward strand.
CCCCAGTAAACCAAATCAGCTTCCCAGTCATCTTCACGTCCGCCGGCAAAACCCAAAGTTTTGAAACCCATATTTTCCATGGCGACATTGCCCGTCAAAATCATCAAGTCAGCCCATGAAATTTGTTTGCCGTATTTTTGTTTAATCGGCCAAAGTAAACGGCGCGCCTTATCCAAGCTCGCGTTATCAGGCCAGCTGTTAAGCGGATCAAAACGCTGCTGTCCGCCGCCCGCGCCGCCGCGTCCGTCAATCGTGCGGTAAGTTCCCGCGCTATGCCAAGCCATACGGATAAAAAAAGGCCCGTAATT
>DDUN01000075.1:6240-18707 GCA_002344825.1 Candidatus Multiplicimicrobium inquinatum
ACAGCCTGAAGATCAAGTTTCTTAAATTCTTCGGCATAATTAAACGATGCACCGTAAGGGTTCGACTTCACATCATTTTGACGAAGTGACCCTAAATTAAGCTGCTCCGGCCACCAAAACTGATTCGTCTTCGCCTCGCCCTGCGCGGGTTCCGGCTTTTCCATAGCAATGATCGGCAGCGACACAGCCATAAAAGCAGCTGCCACCGCAACCAGAATAACTCCACTAATTTTTTTCATGGTCATGATCCTCGTTTGTGTTGTTTAAAAAATGAATGCAAAAAACAGCTTTGGATTTCAAAGCTGTGTGTAGCATGGCACGATTTCATTTATCAATCCAATTGATTGTTTAGATTTATCCGATAGAAGGAAGCTATTACGCCCGACAAAAGACTAACGACAGACGACGAGCGACTAATTCAACCCGGCATGTTTAAAAATGTTCCGAACTCTGGTCGTATGACCATACCGTTATTGGTTACTCATCTTTTTTCTTAAAATCAATACTGTAAGGGCTAATTGCATATGGTGCCATATGTCCCTTTGAATCAACTTTTATCATTTTCCGATAAATTTTTATTTTATCGCCTTTTTTTAGCCTGGGAGTACTATCAAGCCAAGTCTCTTCTAGGAACCATGGTCTCTCGTTACGATCAAAATAAATTTTAATCCGTTTAAAGCTCTTATCGCCTTTTTTATATTTAACTTCTGAATAATACTCGATGGGCACCTCAACCACTTCACCTTCGGCGAGAAGTGTTTTTGTAATTTTTTGTTCTTTTTGTTTTTCAAAAAATTTGGTCTTCCTAAGAAAAACACTTCCCGAAACAATGCATAGAATGATTAGAGAGATGATGATCGGAATTTTTTTTGATTTTTTATCTAAAAAAATAAAACATTTAGTTATGATCCAACCAATAAAATACCACTGAAAACCACCTATCACTAAAAACGCCAACCCAGCTCCAACAATATCATTTTGAATCGAATTGCCGAAAGAAAGACCCAAAGCACTAAAAAGTAAAGTAGTAAGCGGTGCAACAGCCATTGCTAGCAATGACATTGGAAAATCTGCTATAAGGAGCATCATGATCATCCAACCACCGTTAGCATTAGAACGGGCGTATTGATATTCCCCAAGGTTAATCAAAATAGTAATAACAGAATGAATTAAAACAAAACTTAATCCAAGCCAACTCCAATTAAATTGTTTGTTTAGTTTTGCGGGTTCTTTTTTTGCAGAGGAATCAATAGAAGTCTTAAGATCAACTTCCTTGCTGTTTGATTCAGGGGGCGGTGTTTTACGATCCGCGACAACATTCGTGATGTCAGCATTACAACTGGGGCAAATTTTAAGGCCTAAGCCATCAGGCACATATTGTTTACAGGCAGGACATCTCACAACTTATCACTCTCCCCTTTTAACCCGACACTTTTAGAAATGCTCCGATCTCTGTTAAATAAATTACTCATCTATTTTTATCTTGTTATGCCAAAAAAACAACTAGCGAATTGCGAGCATATTTTTTTCAATCAACTAACCCATCTCCGCCAGACGGCGTCCGGTTTGCCGATCTCTGCAAAAAATATTTCACTTCTTGTTTCTTAAACGGTTTGATACCGAACTCAAAAATCTTGATTTGCCTTCCATAAACATTTCATGCTCCACAATTACAAAATTTTCAGGTCTCAAAAAAACCTTAGAGAAAATATTAGTATCAAAATTATCTACAAACACAGCATTCTTAGTTGTGGGAATAATAAATACAAGAAACTTATTAAAAGTAAATTTGTATGCCTTTTTATTACCATAATTATGCCTCACAACATATACAACATTACCAAAAGGTGCGTTTTCAGGCTCCCTAACAACCATGACCTCAAACAGATCTTTTTGATCTGGAATAGCACCTTTTAATATATTAAGAGCTATTGCTTCATACTTTCCCAATTCAACGGCTTTAAAAGTTGGCTCTGAGGAAATTGAAGCTCGCCATATTAAAGAAATAAAGAAAAATCTCAGTTTCTTAAAATCGAACTCACCCGCTTTAAATGAATAAACCGTATTAAGGTCATTCACCTTCCCTTTCTTGCTCTTTAAATCATCCCTTAAAATTCGATACCCTTCTTTGTCATATTCATTCAATTGATTATCACAAGCAGAGCATAAAATTGACTCATCCCATATACCATTTTGCCTTTGCTTCCAACTCAGATCTTCCGAATCAACCACTCTTAACTTTTCTTTATTTGGATCCGGATAAAATCGTTTAGGAATGATATGCGCTTTACACAAATCTTTATAATTGCCGCAATAACAACACTTACTCATCATAAAAAAACAACAATCGTTTTAATGGTTTTTCTCAATTTATTTGATCTTGGCTAAGCTAATTTTTTAAAAGCTCGCAAAAAAAGCACTGCATACCTTGTGGACAGTTAAGAAAAAAATAAATCACCCGATTGATCAAAATAGATCGACAAGCCGATTATGTCAGATTGTGATTTTGGTGCAACTGAGTTTTTGGGGATTTTTTCGGGCTTTTCGCGATTCGCGCGGAATCGCGGAAAGACCATGTAGCGGGAACCCATCGCTGCAAAGCAGTGTCAGGGGTTCACCGCTTCCCAGCCCCACCCCACCCTAGCGCGATAAAGCTCAAAGAAGAAATATCTCGAAGGCGAGTTCCGCAGGGCAAAGCCCGAGGACTGTTTGAGCCGGCAAGATGCTTCTTTTTGAGTGAAACTAGATTCCTGCTTTCGCAGGAATGACAGAGAATTGAGCAGATTGAAAGAATGGATTGAACCCATCCACTCAGACGAGCATTGATTACTTCTTAGCGTTTTCTTGAATATCCTTAATCTTCGCCAAACTAATCTTGCGTAACGGACAATACGGCTTATCCTTCCAAGTCTCCTTCAAAAACCCTTTGCGCCCCGACCCAATACTATACGCGTTGTAATGCGCCGCGTTCTTTTTGTAATAATCCTGATGATATTCTTCCGCCCGCGTCCAATTATTGAGCGGTAAAATCTCGACTGTAATGGGCTTTTTAAAAACCTTGGCTTCTTCGAGCAGTTTCTTTGATTCCTGCGCGATCATGCGTTCTTCATTGTTCTGATGAAAAATGCCCGTTAAATACTGCGAACCGCGGTCATTGAATTGCCCATCGCTTTGCGTCGGATCCACCGTCGTCCAAAACACATTCAGCAAGTCTTCAAACGAAACCTTGGAAGGATCATAAACCACTTCCACCGCCTCATAAGCACCGGTATCCCCCTCGGAAACCTGTTCATAAGTCGGGTTTTTAACGAGCGAGTTCGCGTAACCTGAATCAACGCCGATGACGCCTGCCGTATCTTCAAATGGTTTTTCCATACACCAAAAACATCCGCCCGCGAAATACGCTTTCTTAGTCTCTGCCATATTTTTCTCCTTTGCGTCAACCGCACCTGACGACAAAACCTGCACACCCATAATAGCGAGCAAGCCCATCAAAATTTTAAGATTTTTCATTTTGTTTTCTCAGCCAAAGGCTGACCGTCGACAAGCACGTTTTCTAAAATGCCGCTACCGTTTAAGACGCGCACCTGCGCCGCCATGACAATCTGCGGTTTTTTCGGATCGGTTGAATTCACATCGCGGTAAAGCGCTTCGGCTTTGGGCGCTTTGCGCTCATTCATGTAAAAACGGCTGAACGGAAAATGAAAGCGGACGGTATTGGCCGGAACAGCATCGCTTGTTTTGGTTTTTGCGTTGTAAACCCAGCGTGCTTTCTCATGCCAGCTGACGTGCGCGCGCAGATAAGTTCCCGATTTTGGTTTTTCAGTAGAGAAGCTTTCAATTTTTGTGAAACCTTTTTTGTCGCGTCCCAGCGTCAGATACACCACGGTGTTATTGGGATAATACTCAGGCCCGTTGTATTCGAAACTGTCTTGTTCAAAAGCCAGAACCACATAGCGCCCGCGGAATAAATCATAGGGATCCACGGGTCTTGTTTTAAACATAAAAACTTCGCCCTGCTTTAAAATTTTTTCGTGGCTGTAAATCATGGCAGCGGGAATCGTCAATAAAATTGCCAGATAAACCGGGAAAAAAGATTTTAACTTCATACCTTTTTCCCCTTGCGGCTAAAAGCACGGTTTAGAACCAAAAAGCCCGCGCCCAACGCGATAAAAATAAAAGCACGCGTCAGAATGCCCCAGCTGGAATCGCCGAAGCGGGTTACAAGAATCAGCGCAATCACCGCGAGGCCGCCGTTGACGAGTTTGAGCGAATCTTTCCGCCATCCTCCGGTAACGCAAAAAATACCGTATGCCAAAAGCAGGAGGTTAAAGAGCAGCTCGGGCATAACGAAACCGGGACGGCTACTGTTGAGAGCAAAAATCAGCGCGATCAGAAACGGAAAAAAGCCGAGCAGGCTGAGTTCTTCCTGTTTGGCTTTGAGGTTTTCAGCCCAACTGCGTAATGCCAAAAAACCGAAGCAGGCGAAAAGCACATAATCCGCCGCTGAGGCCCAGCCGTGATAACGACCTTCGTCGCGGTAATAGAGAAAACCAGTTTCGCGCCAGGGCCAATCAAAGGTAAGCAGATACGCCAAAACTAAAATACCGAAACGCCCGAACTGGTTGAGCGGATTTCTCCAAAAGGACTCGGTATGGGGGAAAAGGCGCCGGCCCGCCCATTCGATTGCGCCGAAATAAAAAGCGTAAATCACCATCCAAAGGCCGGGAATCGATTTTTCAAGACTGACGCCCAGCGCGATGGTTTGCGTCAGGACAATCGCCCAAGCCACCCAGATTTTGCGGATACTTTCGCCCTGCGCTTTAAATATTTCAACGATTTTGGGCAAAGCCAAAAGAAACAACGGCCAATAAAACAACGCATGCCCGCCGCGATTTTGACAATCACCGATCCAAAACGTAATTCCGGCAAGATAGAAAATAAGCGGAACGCCGGCATTGAAAAAATAAACCAACGGTAAGCCCGCGAGCATCCAGGTGATGAAGAAAGTATTGTAATCGTCCGAGACATGGTAAGTCTGGCTGATTAAAGCCATGGTGGCGCCGATGGAAAGAAAGAAGAGCGCGGCGATGGATTCACACTTAGCGGCAGAGTTTGCGTGCTTGCTCAAAACCCAATACCCCAAAGCTCCCGAGGCAAGCAAAGGCAAAAAGGCTAAAACAGTACGAGTGGAACGGCCCAGCTGATCCCAGTTGTAGGCAAAAAGCAGAATGACACCGAGCCCCAAGCAAATCGCGCCGAGAATTGAGAAAAGCGTTGCCGCGGTATTTTTGGAAGACCCCGAAATGGGATAAAGCGCGCTGATTTTTTCAGCCTGCTCGGTTGAAATAATCCGCCCCTCCACCCATTTCCCGATTTCCTGATTCAGCCAGTCTGTTTTTTTCATTTTTGACTCAAAAGGAAATGCGCAAGCATTTCTCCTTTTCCCAGCCCCCTACCGACGATCTTGAAAAACAAGAGGAGATGAAATGTTTGGGGCTGCGAGTTCTGAGCGCAGCATCAGCTGTCTGAGCAGAACAAAACATTTCATCTCCTCTTGTTTGCAACTTAATAAGTTTTTCCGTGCAGCTTCTCACGTGTCTTATTGAAAGACATCTTCCACTCAATTTGTTTTTCAAGATCAATCCCCAATCCTCCGCACATATCAAACAAACGAATGGCGGTATCGGCAAGTTCGTCTTCAAACGTATCTTTCTTTTCCAAGCCAAATTGGCCGTGGCGATGCGCTTCAATGGCTTCACCGAGCTCGGAGGTGATCAGCATGAGCATTTCGCCCACATTGCGTTCTTTCTCCCAGAAACCTTTATTCTTGGCGTTACCGTGACATTCTGCGATCCACTGTGAAATTGATTGGGGCATAAAAACTCCTTCTATAAAGACTGAAGATTATCGACCATCATCAAAAGACTGGTGAAATTATAGGGGGGCAAAACACGGAGACCAAGCGTTAAGTTTACTGAGGAAAGGCTTAAGAAGCTTCGAAGGCGGCGGCTTGCAAAGCGGAATAAAACGAGCTGACTGCCGGATCTGCAAAAATAGAAGTAGGCGTCCAGCCCGCCAGAGAAAGGCCTTTTTGGGTGCGGACACGGCTGAGAGCGACATAGGCTTGCCCCGGCTCCCAAAGTGAGCGCAAATCAATATGCGCCCGATCCATGGTGGCACCCTGAATCTTATGAATGGTAGAGGCATAAGCCAAATTTACGGGAAAATTCATGGCATGCGCCACTTCATCGCCTTCGGCATTATGCAAAGAAAAACCGAAAGTCGTCACTTCAATCGTTTCACCGTTTACCTCGACAGCCAGCATTCCCTCGTCAAAATCTTCAACCCGACCGACCGTTCCGTTTACAAACCGCTGTTTGGGATCATTCATGCGAAACATCACAATCGCGCCTTTTTTCAATTCCAACACTTCGGGAATGGGCGCGTCTTTTTTGATTTGCGTTAAATAAGGCTCTTCGCCCAAATATTCGGTCGGAAAAGACATGGCATCGCTGGTGAGACGATTGAGACACATCAGATTGTATTTGTCGGTTTGTTCACGGCGCGGAAACAGGCGCGGCACACCGTCTTCGACTTCCTCTTCAGTCATCACGCGTCCGTCTAAAAAAGCACGGACATCTTCATCCAAAATGCCGATTCGAATTTTATTCAGAACTTCGAGAAACGATTTGTCTTTGGTGCGCACCTGATCTTCCAAAACCGCGGTTTGAAAATCGGAACGGCGCCAAGCCGTTGAATCAAAACACCATTTGCGCGGAGCATTACGCGATACGGGCGGTAACTGCGCGAAATCCCCCACACCGATCACCCGCAAACCGCCCCAAGGCACATTCACTTTGCGCACGGCGCGCGCGACTTGTTCGGCGGCATCCAACGCGTCGGCGGGAATCATGGAAATTTCATCAATGACGATGCATTCCGCTTTTTTGATGCGCCGCTTCACGCGCGTGTTGGAGACGGCTTTTTCGAGAATCATCTGCAGCGTACCCTGCATAATGCCGAGGCCGAAGAAACTGTGAAAAGTGCGTCCGCCGATGACGATCGCGGCAGCGCCGGTGGAAGCGAGAATATCCACGGCCACGGGCGATTCGTTAAAAAAACGGCGGATGAGAAAACTTTTACCCGTGCCGGGGCCGCCGGTCAGAAAAGTATTGTACGGAGTGTCGAAAAGTAATTTCCAGGCTTTTTCCTGGGAAGGCGTCAGGCTCATGCGCAAGAACCAAGCACCAGGTAGCAGGAACCAGGAAAAACTGCGCGCTTGGTTCTTGGTCTTTGGTTCATGGTTCTAATTGACCTCGTTAATGGAAACGATGCGGTGGAAGAGAGATCCGACGCGGGATTTTCCGTTCAGCGTCAAATCGGAAACCACTGTCTGATTAATGCGGTTTTTACTGTCATCAGTCATGGAATAACGTTCCGCCCATGTGGAATGAATCACATAATGCAACCCATTAATTTGCCCGAGATAAAGCATGATATGGCTCGGCATACGGATTAAAGTGACACCTTCTCTGGCGACGGCGAGCGTGGCGATTTTTTGCTGTTCGGATTTAAACGGTTCAAACCCATTCAGGAAAGTGCCGATCACGCCCTGCTCTTTGGAATTGCGCGGCATATCTAGCCCCATGCTCATAAAAACGTCGAAAGTAAAACCGGAACAATCTCGTCCGTCATAAAAACTGCCCCAACCGTAGCGCGCGCCTAAAAGTTTGAACGCCTGACGGATGATATTGCGCTGAGTATAAGGCAGGCGGCCTTTAGAAACGTCGCTGGCTTTGCTGACAAAAATCTTCTCAAGCACCACTGCGCCGCCCTGTCCGCGCACCGGCAGCAAAGACTCAAAGTAATTGCCGGTTTCACCCTGCAAAGGAAGACGGGTGCCCATTTGCGCAACGGCACGAACTTCCGTTAAACCAGGATTAGAAAAAACGGGAATATCAAGACCGGTCACAACTAAGAAGTCGCGCTTGCGCTCGACATAGCTTTTTAATTTTTCTTTGGTTTCAAAAATCGCGATGTCGCGGGATTTTATCCAGCCGCGGGCGTAAGTACCCTGAGCGTAAGCCCACTCACCGTCTTGGGTGGTGTGATAAACCGCCATCGGAGTCCATGTTTTAAATTTAGTGTTTTGCACCATATCAAACTCAACGTCACCCTTCTCTTCGAGCATGCCTTTGTCGGTCGGAATCACACGCACGGAAGCATGCTTCACCGCGGCCGCCCAGCGGACTTTGATTTTGTCGGGAATCGCGTCAAGACGAAGATTCGGCTTAATGGTCTCGGTGAAAAAAGTTTTGGGAATATATTTATCGTTCTTATCAAAAAGTTTGCGCCCCGCGATGGCTTCATATTCATTTTTGATCAGCGCTTTGGTTTCTTTGCTGGAAATAGTATTACCGATTTTAAAAACGTCTTTGCGGTCGTTTGAGAAAGTTTCAATTTCGCGGTTAAAAACTTCCACCTGCGCGTCTGTTTTTAAAAGTTTATCCGGATCCTGAAGGCGGTTAATCCAAAAATCGGCTTTCTGCATTTCGGGTGTCGCGCTGGTCAGCAGGAGCGGCCCTTTGGGAAGCGGGGGCAAGATTTTTTCAAGTTCTTGCGCGCGTAAAGGCGACGAGGCGATAAGCAATGCGGTTGCGAGAGCTAAAAAACGGCGGTACGAAAAAAACATAAAATAATTTCTCCGAGGAAAGTTATGAAATATTGAAGGATTATAGCGATTCAGAGGTAATTTACGATCGATTTTTGAGTTTCTTGAGCCTCAAAACCGCTTCTCCTGCCATGATTGTCAGCGGGAAGCCCCGAACAGGGCAGCTTGGTCGGTATGCACGATCGAAAGCAAAATAGCGGGGCTAGTCCACTGCGGATCAATTTCAAGCGAGCAAAGCGTGCCGGTACCCATATTAATTGACAAAAGCGGATCATCACGGCCGGTCAATAAAACGGAAATACATTCGCTGACAAAGGGCTGATGCGTGACGATTAATACCGATTCCAGCTTGGACCAAGCCGCTAAAAACTCTTTTCGAAATTTGTGGTAAAGCGCTTCGGGCGTTAAATGCTCGGAAAGCGTGACTTCATTCCGGTAAGAAAAAATATCGGAAACAATCTGCGCGGTTTCAACGGCGCGCGGATACGGGCTGGACAAAATTTTTTCAAACTTGACGCCGGATTTTAAAAAACCGCGGGCGGCCAACTCCATTTTTTGACGGCCTTCGGGAGATAAAAGGCGGTCACGGTCATGTTGATGTTTGCGGGAATTAAACTGTTCCGCCTGAGCATGCCTTAAAAAATGTAAAATCACGAAAACAGGCCTTTCAGCTTTTCTTTCGTGCCGTCCAATCCCGATGAAATCGCGTTGACGGGATTGAGATTTGCCTTAGGGCAAGGCAACGCCAAAAGTTCACAACGCATATCTAAATCTTTACCATGCGGCGAAAGCCAAATACCAAAAAATGCTTCCGCAAATTCGCGAGTCGGAATCATGGTGAGTACCCGCCCCGCTTTGATCATCGCGGTGCCGCGCCCGGGCAAATAAACAAATTCATAACGGTCGCCTTTTTTAGGACTGTCAAAAGCATCGGACAATTGCTGAAACATCGGCGCTACCAGCTCGAGATCCACTTTGGGGTTGGTGTTCACGTTCTCTTTGATCGCCTCAACCACTTTTTCTTTGGGAACATCGATACGGTACTCAAGCACTAAAACCTTCTGCACATCGGCAATATCGCCGTCAACGGGTTCTTTTTCATCGATATAAAATCCCACGGAGTAAATGGTCAAAAGCGATACCGCGCTCATTTCAAACTTACGTAAAGTCACGCCCCGCAAAGCCAAAACTTTTCCGGCGGATTCAATCGCTCGGTCAAACCAGGCGCCTGCTTTTTCCCATGGCGCGAGACCCACTTCCGCTTTACGGATAAAAAAATCAGCATAAGGACTGCCTTCGGCGGAAGCGATCACATTGTCCGGCGAAACCTGTGATGCGGAAAAATCCATTGTTTTTTTGTTGCTGACGATTAACTTGGGAGATTTTTTGGCCGCGGATACGGTCAGAGCCGGATTTGGAGAAACGCCTTCCGGTTCCGTTTTCTTCTGACAGCCTGAAAAATAAAAAAGGCTTAACGCCATCATCAGAGAAATAATTTGAAAATGTTTCATACTTATTTTAAACCTAAATACTTCGCGTATTCTTGCGTGATATCTTGACTTTTTTTCGCGCTGATCCGCTTCCCCGTCGGGTCCTGCCGCGCGCTTACGTTCTTATTTTGGTTTTTAGCAGGATTCCGCAACTCAAGAAAAGCCGAAACGGTCATGGACTTAACCTTCAGCGCGCGGGCATTGTTACAAACATAATTATCATCCGAAACAACAACCGGCATACTCAGCGTATTGCGCTGTAAGTAATCGATAATCACATCGTCGGCATCTTCCCCGGTCGCGGAATAAAGAACTTCCAAATTTCCGCCACCCATATCTCCGCCAAAAATATCCGACTTTCCGTCAAAAACCACGGTAATTTTCGCAACATCGCCGCGGGATTGCAAGACGGATTTACACGCGGCCAGCAGACCTTTGCGCGCTTGCTCGAGACTACGGTTAAGCATAGCCTCAAATGCCGGCGTTTTGTGGATGATGTTGTAACCGTCTAAAATGTAATGCACGGTTACATCATTCCCAAATGAAGTTTCGCCGCTTCGGTCATTTTACTGCGATCCCAAACCGGCTCCCAGACAATCTCAACCTTGGCTTCGGTCACACCGGGAATTCTTTTGAGTTTGCTTTCGGCTTCCACTTTGAGAACATCGCCCATACCGCAGCCGGGCGCGGTTAAAGTCATTTTCACTTCAACGCGGTTACGGTTTTCTTCCAACGCGAAAACTTTACAGTCATAAACCAATCCAAGCTCGACAATGTTCACCGGAATTTCCGGATCGAAAATCGTTTTTAGCCAATCCCACGACTGCTCTTCCATCGTGCGGGGCTTGCCGTCAATTTCGGTGGGGATCGGCGGCAAAGCTTCTTTGCCGAGCGCGTCCGCGTCCTGTCCCGCAATGCGGAGCATTTGGCCGTTTTGAGCGATAATCGTGTAGCTTCCGCCCAAAGCTTGCGTAATGCGCACTTCCATTCCTTCAGGCAAAGATACTTCTTCCCCGCTCGGAACCTGCGCGGCAACGACATCCCGCGATAATTTAATGAGTTCGTATTTCATACGTTTTTTTCTTCCTCTGGGCAAACCTGGCGGTTGCACCCTGGGGCGCAGAGCCTTACTTAAACAACTCTATCACTTTCAGCAACGAGTTCGCGAGCTGGTCGATTTCCTGCTTCGTATTATAAAAAGAAAAAGAAGCCCGCGCGGTTCCGGTTAAACCCAAAATCTGCATTAACGGCATGGCGCAATGATGCCCCGTGCGGATCGCGATCCCTTCGCGGTCTAAAATGGTGCCGATATCCTGCGGATGCGCCTGACTCAAAGTAAATGAAATGATCGCGGCTCTTTCCTTCGGTTGGCCGATAATTTTAAGGCCATCGATACGCGCAAGTTTTTCAACAGCATAACGCGTCAACTCCGTTTCATACTCATGTACTAAGGCCAAATTTTGAGCGGAAAGATAGTCAAGAGCCGCGCCCAAAGCAATTACGCCCGCGATATGCGGAGTACCCGCTTCAAATTTATAGGGCAATTGATTGTAAGTTGTTTTTTCAAACGATACTTTTTCAATCATATCGCCGCCGCCTTGATACGGGGGCATGGCTTCAAGCAATTCTGTTTTTCCGTAAAGCACGCCGATACCCGTCGGCGCGAAAACTTTGTGCCCCGAAAAAGCAAAAAAATCAGCATCCAAATCACGCACATCCACCGGCATATGCCCGACAGATTGCGCGCCGTCCACCAGTACCGGAATTTTTTTCGCGTGCGCGCGGCGGATCAATTCTTTAACGGGATTAACCGTTCCAATGGCGTTGGAAATATGCACTACCGCGAAAAGCTTGGTTTTGGGCGTGAGCAAAGCGTCTACACGGTTTAAATCCAAATCACCTTCGGAGGAAACCGGCAAAACGCGTAAAACCGCGCCTTTTTCTTCGCAAATCATTTGCCACGGAACAATATTCGAATGATGCTCCAGCGCCGTCACCAGAATTTCATCGCCGGCTTTCAGAAACTTGCGCCCGAATGTCTGCGCGACAAGGTTAATCGACTCTGTTGTTCCGCGCGTAAAAATAATTTCTTTTTCGGAAGCGGCATTGATAAATTTTTTAACTTTGATGCGCGCGTTCTCATACGCGACCGTGGCTTTTTCGCTGAGACAAAAAACACCGCGGTGAATATTGGCATTCTGGGTTTCATAGTACCAGCGCACGGCATCAATCACGGCTTGCGGTTTTTGCGTGGTCGCGGCGTTATCAAAATAAATCAACGGCTTGTCATAGGCCTTCTCCGC
>DDUN01000039.1 GCA_002344825.1 Candidatus Multiplicimicrobium inquinatum
AACAGCCGCGGTAGCGAAAGCCACGCCACGCTGTCCGGCGCCTGTTTCAACGCAAATCCGCTTTTTCCCGAGCTTGCGCGTTAAAAGCCCCTGAGCAATCGCGTTATTAATTTTATGCGCGCCGGTATGGTTCAAATCTTCACGCTTTAAAAAAATACGCGCGCGGCCAAAATGCTTTGTCAGGTTTTTGGCTTCATATAAAGCGCTAGGACGACCAACATAATCCTGCAAAAGCATCTTGAGTTCGGCCTGAAACTTTTTGTCGCGCTTAATCTTTTGATAAGCGGCATCAAGTTCATTCAACGCCTTCATTAAAGTCTCGGGAACATAACGCCCGCCATAAGGACCAAAATGCCATCCTGTCGCGTCATAAGACTGTTTATTCGAGGTGAATTTTTTTTTCATTTTTACCCCACTGCCTCAAAACTTATAGGTTCTATGTGCGGTTGAGCATGGTCATACGACCATAGGTCCGGAGTAAACTCCGGCTTAAAGCTCAGAGCCAAATAAATAGTCATGTCCTAACCTTACCAATTTCAGAGTTTCGAATCCAGCCTGTCTCACCATTCCAAGTCACCACGCGACTCCAATCGTCGCGCTCATCAACAATAAAAACTTTGAGTCCGCCGCCCAGTTTCATCAGACTTTGATTATCAAGCGAAGGCCCGTAACGCACTTCGGCTTCCTTCGCGATAACGATTCCTTCCTGATAATTCCGCTCATAAAAAAGCTTGGAGCTCCATAAAACGATAAAAAGCACCGACAAAAAAACCATCTCGGTTCTCGGAAATGTCCAGAATGAAGAAGACTGAGATGCGCGCGCCCAAAACAAAACTGAAACCGACAAAACCAACAATGAGAGTAACGCTAATAAAATAAAATCAGACGCGTTGACCCATTGTAAAAACAAACTGTTCAAACGAATGAAAACACCGCGTTTATCTTCGATCTTATACTCGAGCTTCGCTTTTGCCGCCGCCAAATTATAGCGCGCGTCGGCATACCAAGGACGCAGCGAAATCGCGCGCTCAAAGTTTAAAATCGCAAAATTCAACTGCCCCAGACGGTAATAACAATTGCCCAAATTAAAATAAAGCACCGCTTTTTCAAATGGCTTTGAAACATTCAATAAAGATTCATAAACCGCGACAGACTCGGCAAATTTCCCTGACTTATATAAACCCGCTCCCTCTTCCCATTTCTGAGCGCGCTCATCGGCAAAACTATTTCCGCTTAAAAGGAAACAAGCCAAAAGAGCGGCGAAACAAAACCACGCTGAAGACCGCTTCATTTCTTTTTCTCCATGTAACGGACAACCTCTTCAAAAACACGCAGTGCAAGCTCTTTGGATGACTCCGGAATCAGCCCGCGACCAAACCGGGACTCATCGCATAAATGATAGATATCCATGACTTCCTGACAAGTTTCATCTTTTTGGCCGAATTCCTGCCGTAAACGGCGGTCAATTTCAAACCGTGTCGTGCCAAAAGCCGAAAGATTCCATTTATCCGCAAAATACTGGTTCATGGATTTTTCGAGATAGTTAAAAAATTCAGTCTGCGAAGCAATGTCTTTTTCATGCACCAGTTTTTTCAAAGCGTTGATTTCGCTCATGACAACCGATTTGGCTTTTTTATAACGATACGCGCTGCGGTTTTGAGAAACATAAGCTTCATGATTCTTGCGGTAAATAAAAAATCCGGCGAGCGCTAAAAACAAAAAATTGAGAACGGCCAAAATACTGATGGCAAATGACCTTGCTGTTTGTAAAAAATCCGGCGCCGGAACGCGCGTCTCAAGATAGCGGATATCTTTTCCTTCGACTTGAACTTTCTTTTTAAGATCCTCTTGTACGGCAACTTCTTCCGGCAAATCAGCCCCTGCTTCGCCTTTAAGAACGGTGAGCGGAAAATTCGGTGTTCTTAATGTCTGATAAACGCCCTGCACCGGATCAAAAAAACTGAATTCCAAAGGCGGAATGAACATCTTGCCTTCATCCTTGGGAATAAAAACAACTTCGAATGTTTTTCGCCCGGAAATAAAATCCTGCGTCCGTGAAATTTCTGACTTTGAATCAGCTTCATACGTGCGAAAGCCCTTTAAATCGGGAATTTTAGGACGGTTCACCCGATCCACATTACCCGTACCCTCAATCACTAATGTCATTTTTACCGGCTCATTTTGCTTCACTTCACCGCGGTCCATGGTCGCGTTCATTTGATAACGTCCGACATCGCCCTGAAAACTAGCCGGCTTACCCGCATCAGGCAGCGCCTTGACTTCAACTTCAAGCGGGCGCGGGCTTAATAACCGTGTCTCACGTTTTGAAAAAAAGTTTCCGCCGTTAAAAAAGCTGTCATTGAAAAAATCATCGAAAACGCTGTCTTGCTGCTGATCCTGCTTAATGGTGGTTTTAATTTGCCCGGGCTGAATCGTATATTTTCCGGCCGCGGTCGGAAACAACGCTACTTTTTTGATCTCAGCTTTAATGTATCGCCGTCCCCCGATCGACACCATTTCACGCGGAACTTCTTTTTCCATCGGAAACTCTTCGATCCAAAAACCGCTTAACTCCGGTTCGGTTTCAAAACCTTCATAGCGGGTATCAAAGCTGGTAAAGAGCGCGTAATTTAAAAGAACTTGCTCGTTTTGATAAACCGTCTTTTTAGAAAGCTGGGCATCCGCAAAAATCCGGTTATCCGCGCCCGCGGGCGGCTGCGCGTTCGAAGGCTTCACCGTTTGCGGCATCGTCGAAGTGCCGGAGGCAGAAGAAGAGGAAGTTCGGGACTGAGGGGCCGAACCTGAGTCACGCACCTCAAAATGAATCGGTTGAGTTTGTAAATTAACTCCGCTAACTGAAATGGATAAAGCCGGTAAAGTGTAAGAGCCGGCGCGTTTGGCGGAAACAATATAGCTAAAATCGAGACTGGAAGATGAGACTCCGTTCACGAGTGTCATGCGGGAAGCGCGCCCTGCATAATGAATGTCCAAATTCTGAATCGGAGGGAACTCCGGCGCCTGAATATTGCCCTTTCCGTCCAATATACGTACGGTTAAAAAAGCATCTTCCCCCACGGCCGCCTGAACGCGATCCAAGGTTGCAATGACACGGGCTTCAGCTCCAAAAGACACAATGGGGTAAGCCCAGGCCGCACAGGCAACCAAGACGGTCAAAACACCTATTTTTAACTGTTTCATTTTTTCCATAAATCAAAGCGTATCAAAGAATTGGAGATGATAGACAAATCAGAGGAGGGTGTCAAACAAGGCAGGCGCCTGCTTCTTCAGGTTGATGATCGCCTTTTCAACCTGCTCAACCCCCTTTAGACTGCGAATATGCGCCTGCAAAAAAAGCCCTTCCTGCTCAAAGCTCTCGGGAGCTCGCAATTCAAGGCTCGAATCTCCTTTGAGAATCGCCTTAACCGTGTCGCGAAAAGCGGCTTCCCGGCTCACCAAAGCGGGAAAACGCAACGCTCGGATGGCTTTGTAATACAAATCGGTCCGCATTCGAACATCCGCCTGTTTAATTTGCGGAAATACTTTGCTTTTCTGAAGTAAAAGCCGAACCGGCTCTTTTTTAATCTGAGTTAAATCCAGCCACCATTCACATAAATGCGCCATTTGGCTTGCCGAAGGTTTTATTTTTTTTAAAACATTCGCGGCTAAATAATCTTTATCTTCCGTTTTAAATTGAGCCAATCCCGCAGCTCCGTGAAAAGGCAGCTGACCCGAACAAACCAAATCAAAAATATTTTTTGGAAGCGCCGCAACCGCTTGATACTGGCGTAAAACCTTGACACTGGGAGTGAGCCCCACAAGCGGCATAATTTTTTTCACAACCACATCTTCGGAAAAACCAAACTCGCTTCCGGCACGGTTCAGAATGAGGCCTATTTCCGTATCCATAAACCGGCTCCCCTGATTCAGGGCTAACGCGGCAAGCAGCCGTTCCGGCGCCGCAGTTTTTTCAATTACAAAGCAAGGAGCTGTTTTCATTTTCAGCTTTTTCAAAACAGCCAAGCGTTTATGCCCGTCAATCACAACATAATTTTTGCCATGAGCTGCAACCGTCAATGGCTGTAGCAAACCCTGCTCACGCACCGAAGACACAAAGCGATCGTCTTGGCTTTTAAAACGAAAACAAAGCAAGCCGGCGCGAAGGCGGGTTAAAGGAATGCGGATGCCAATGAGGCTTTCCATTCTTTCTCCAGTTTCTCGATTGAAATTTTAAGCGTTTCCGAAATAACCTGTTCGGCATTTTTTTCTTCGGAAAATTTAATCGCCATTTGCTTAAGATAAAAAACACCGTACCGCCCAATAATATAATCCACCACATCATAGCTCTGCATGTAAAAAAGCCCCATCCATTGCTCGTCATTTTTATGGCTTTCAAAAACCGTCGGATTAAACAAACTATGCAGAGGAATCAAATTACTTTCATCTTTTAAAACGCGCAAAGAGGCCACGGGCAAAGGTTCGATTTTATTCTGCTGATAAACAGCAAAACCTTCATGCAGCCAAATCGGCGTCTTCTTTTTGCCTAAATCATCCAAAAAAACATGGGTTAATTCATGCCGGGCAACCGCACGCAGCTGTTTTTCGCCAAATCCGCGCGGATGCACGGGCAAGCGCACCTTGCCGTCATAAAGTCCGCCGATCCAATGCGCCAGATTGCCGGCCGCGTGAAACTTATCGGCATCATAAAAAAGCACGGTGGTTTTATGATTCAGATAATGCGCCAACTCTTTCGCGATTTCACGGTAAGTATCGCGCAACATGGTCTTCAACTCAAAACCTTCATACTCGTTTTGATTGCCGCTGTACTTGATCAGAAAATGCTCTTCTTCGACGGTATCGAAACTTTTTTCGACTTCTGTCTCGCGCGTTAACTTTTCCAGCTTATCTTTCAGTCGTGAAACCGGTTCCAGCTTAAAGGCTTCGCGGTAATGCTCATTCGCTTTGACAAGATTCTGTTTCAGATAATAAATATCGCCGCTCAGTTCATGCGCAACTGGGCTTTTTATATCGCATTTCAAAGCTTCTTCAGCCGCTTTAAGCGCTAGATCATATTCACTTTTCTGAAAAAGGCTGTACCCTTCGTTTATATAATCAATCGCCATTAGCTCTTTGGGGAAATCCACTGTTCCCGCCGGTGCGCGGCTATAGCGCTGAGCCAGCATATCAAGCCGCCGTTCGTATTGAGTCTTTTCACGCTTTCCGGCAAAACTTTCTTCCGTCGCGCAAAGCGAGGGACAATAGACCATAAACAACAGACTCGAGACAACCACAACCAAGAAAACGCCATAGTCAATCGTCAATCGCCGATCGCTTGTGTTGGCTTTCATTTCGAATTCCATTTTTGAGCCGCTAAAATTCTTTTTTTGATTGAAGGATGGTCGTAGAAAAGAAATTCATACCATGCCGGCGGATCGGGATCCGCCAAATTTAAAGCCCCGAGTTTTCCCATCATGGAAACAAAAACATCACGATCACGGCAAGCTTCCAGAGCAAAACGATCTGCCGCGTATTCACAAACTCTTGAAAAACCATTCGTCAGCGGCATACTGATATAGGCAATACCAAGAAAAATCAACATGAGCAAAGGCAAGCTTGCGGGATCCGCCGCCGACTGAAGACCCAAACCTAAAGCAAAGCTTTCCATGCCCAAATAACCCAAATAAAAGCAAAGCAGTGAAATCGCAAGCCCCAAACCCAGCTGTTTCCAAATGTCACCGTGCTTAAAATGGCCGAGTTCATGCGCCACAACCTGTTCCACTTCCGCGAGAGTAAACTGCTCGAGCAAGGTATCGCTCAACACCACTCGCTTTGTTTTGCCAAGCCCCATAAATGCGGCATTCGCCTTTTTGGTTGTCTTGCTCAGATTCAGCGAAAAAATATTGGCTGCGGGCAAACCAAATCGGCTCAAAAGACTTAAGATGCGGCTGCGCAACTCCCCCTCCGGCAAAGTCTGATACTTATAGAAAAGCGGCACAACAAAAACCGGAAAAAGTTTTCCCATGATCCAACTCACCCCCGCGTAAGCTGCCCAAGCCCAAAGCCACCAGGAACCCGGCTGAAAACGGATTAAAAAATAAAGTCCCTGAATCAGCGCCAATGAAAACAAAAAAGATAAAACAGCGCGCTTTTTCATTTCCCAAATCCATCCCCATAAACTTAAATTCGAAAGCTGAAAACGGTGTTCAAGTATAAAGCCCGAATAAAAGGACAAAGGAAAATCGATGATGAAAAAGAAGAGCGAAAATACCGCGAAAAACACAGCAACCTGAATCCACGGGTTATCCGTAAAACTGACGGTCATTTGCCGTGTTTCGGATGCTAAAGGGGTTAAAACCCACAGCGCAAGTAAAGCCGGAGTCAAAAGCAAATGCACAAGCGACAGCATTTTTTTAATTCGCTGGTATTCTTTCGCACGGCTTGAGTCGGTCATAAATCAATCTCCGTCATCACGCCGAAATGATCCGATGGATAAGTTCCGTTTGCATCCGACTGATTAAAAACGAGCTCGGACTTTAAAAGCTTAACACCTTTTGTGAAAATATAATCAAGCCGGCGTTCAGGCATATGATCACGGGCTCTTTCAGCGTAAGGATTACGGTAATCCCAGGTCACCGCCTCGCTCCCGGGGTTCATTTCAGCGTAACTGTCTTTCATTACCTTTTTGACGATTTCAACCGACGGCTTATTCGGGGCCGAATTGAGATCTCCCATGAGAAAAGACGGGTAAGATCCCGCCAACCCCAGCCAACGACGCGCTTTTTGACATTTCCAGCGAAGCAGCTCCTCCGTCTGACCTAAGCGAATTGAGTCCTCCGGCAAAAGCCAAGAGAGATGCGTATTAAACCCTGCTATTTTTTTTCGGCCCGCCTGAAAAAGAGCGAAATGAGCGTAGCGGTTGTAATCTTCGTTGGGTGATTTGGTTTTATAGGTCAAGCATTCGGATTTCAAAACAGGATAATTGGAAAGAAAAATAAGTCCTGAGTTTTGACCGCTTTTAGACAAATACGGAAAACCGCTGCGTTTTTGGATTTCATCCGCCCAATCCATATTAAAGACTTCCTGAAACGCGACAATGTCGGGCAAATAAAATTTGAGACCCGCGAAAATCAATTCCCAGCGTTCGCGCCAGGGGCCGCGTTCTTGCCATGTATTAAGAGATAAAAGTCTAAGCACGCAACTCTTTCAGCTTTTGAATCATGGCGGCGCGCACGCGCTCTTGGACAACTTCAATCTCAGAGTCCGCAACATCTTTCATGGGCACCGAGGGCAAAACACTCAAACGAAACTCAACATGCTTTTTTAAAAGCCATGAATGCTTGGGTAAAGCATCTCCGGTACCGTCCACCACCACAGGTAAAACCTCAACCCCTGCTTCGCGCGCAAGCTTAAACGCGGCGGGACGAAAATCATGAATTTCACCGTCTACGCTGCGGGTTCCTTCAGGAAAAAATAAGACACTCGCACCCTTATTCAGCCAGCCGGACAAGTCAATCAAAGCCTGATGCCGGCTGGTGCGGTTAGAACGATCAACGGGAATGTATTTTGCTAATTTCATGTGCCAGCCCAAAAAAGGAATATCGAAAAGCTCTTTTTTGGCGAGAAACTTAAAAAGTACGGGCAATTTGGCGGCGACAATCAAAATATCGAGCATGCTCTGATGATTGCAAACGATCAGATAAGTTTTCTTCTGATCAATTGTCTGTAAACCCTCGGCGCGCATTTTCCAAACCGGTGTCACGGCAATAATCGACCGCGCCCAAAGAATCGCGCTCCAGTGAATCAACTTTCGCGCATAATCCCCGCGCAACAGTGTTACCGGAAAAAGAATGAAAAAACCGATTAAAACATACAGTATCGTAAAAATAATCGCTCCCACCCAGGTGATGACGGAAACCGGAATGGCAACCCAAGCTGGGGCGTCTTTTTTGGCTGATTTCATAAGCGCGAATTATAGCAGAGAAACGACTCTCAATAACAGACCCTAGACACAACTGCTATACTGCCGCCATGAAACCCGAAGAATTATTCAAGCAAGCACTCCTCCACTTCAAAAACGGTCAAACCGAAGAAGCCTGCAAAAAGCTTTCGCACACGATTGAGATTGATTCTAAGTTTGAAGACGGCTATGAGGCGCTTGCGGTTATTCTGATCAATCAGGATAAAATCAGCGAAGCAGTTCAAATCATCGCCGAATGGCTCAAAATCAACCCCAATGCGGTCATGGCTTACACCAACCTCTCCCGGTGCCTCATGCGGCAGGGCAAAATTCCCGAAGCTGAAGAAGCCCAAGCCAAAGCGGCAACGCTCGGCTGGAGACAGGCCGCGGGACTAAAGCCTCAATCCGAACCAACCGCGGTGGATAATCTTGAAAAAATTGAGCGGTTTAAAAAGGTCATTGAGCTGGATCCAGCCGATGTATTAGGTTACTTCAGTTTGGGCAACGCCTATCTGGACGCGTATAAAAAAGACCTCGCCCGTCAAACTTTTGAAAAAGCGGTGCAAGTTGATCCAGAACATTCTTCGTCCTATTACGGCTTAGGACAAGCATGGGAAGCATTAGGCAATAAAGAAAAGGCTACTGAAATTTACAAGCAAGGCATCACGGTTGCAGATAAAAAAGGCGATATGATGACCCAGCGCAAAATGGAAGCCCGTCTGAGAACGCTGAAAGCTTAAGCGGCAGTTGCGTAAGCTTTAACCGTTTCGAACATTCGGCGTATTTCGGAACGCAAATTAAATAAGCCTAAGCGTTCTTCGGAAATCGTAAACTGCACTCCATCTCTGAAAAAGTCCGTAATCTGCCCCGATGCGTCCAATGCCAAAAGCCCCGCAGCAGTTAACCCCATGCTGCGGCTTTCTTTGGTATAGGTTCGCAAAACATGCTTTTTATGCTCAGTCTGCGGCACCAGCTTAGCCAGTTCTTTGGAAAGACTGATCGCCGACGGCAATGAAGACCGAACCGTTAATTTAATAAATCGCTTTACGTCCTCAATGGCCCCCGCCTGATACAAAACTTGTTCGCGAACATTCACCAAACCTTGCAAATGGCGGTCAACCTCATGCAACATTTCTTCATACTTTTCAGCCGCATCTCGGTCACCGGGCGTTACAAATCGAAACTGCATCTTGGGATTCACCATCAGCGCGAGCACAATCGCCTCCACGGTCTGACTGAAAAACTCTTTGTCTCTAAGTTCCTCAACGCTAATTTCATCCAAAACAAGCGCCTCACCCTGAAATCTCGCAAAAAGAGCGCTGTGCTCCGCTTGCAATTTCCTCACCATTCCAAATGCTTTATCCCATCCTAACCGCGAAGTCAAATCCGCTAAAACAACCATGATCCGCTCCGCACTAAGCTCTCGATCCGTAAAAAATTGAGCAATCACAACGGCCGCATCGGAGGGATTCAAGCTATCAATTTGCCCAATCAACGCCTCATAAGCTTTCTCAAAACTTAAAGATAACTCCGGAGCGGCAACCAAAACTTCATCAGAAGTCGCAGCTATTTCATTTTTTGCCCCGCGCATTTCGGAACGACCATCCGCAGTCAGCAAAATTTCCGTAATTTTTGCTACAATTCGGTCACGGTTTTCCGGGCTGGAGTTCTCGGTTATTTTTCCCGCGGTATATTCCTCATCCAAAATTGACTTCACTCTCTGAAGCCTGTCGGCATCCTTTAAAATTTCCGGCTTAATCCAAAAGATCACAACACCAAATCGATTTTCGCGCTCGACCAAGCCCGCTCTTCGCAAAACACGCATGTCCCGTTCAAGGGTGTCAAACGAAAGTCTTGTCTTTAAGTTTAACTCCGCTAAATTAATTTCGCTCGCGGGTTTGTCGCGCGCAATTAAAAAGTCAAAAATACTTGCGGGTGACCCTACCAAGGCAAGTTGAGGCTCAGGATGCGTTTCAAAAAGATGCGCAGCAGTGGGCATCGGGGCATTCCCCTTGTTTTTAGATAATGCCACTACTTTATCCATGGCTTCTGTTGCATGTCCATAATCAAACGGGTGTCCTGCAATGAAACGCAAAAGATCACTTCTGCCGTATTGCTCTGCAAGTTGAATCAGCGCGGCGGCCGAAGCATCATGCACTTGGCGCGCGAGGGCGTCGGTTGCCGACTGATTGAGCGCCTCTGCGGATAAATCGAAAGCATGAACGTAAAGGGGGACGGCTTCCGGGGTCATATTATAAGATTGCGCAGCTCCCTGTAAAAACTCTAATTTGGCTGCAACTGAAATCTTATTCGACGCCAAAATAATTTCCCGCGCCACTTCAGGAGTAACGTCATAATGATTTAATTTAATGCGCTGATACAAATCAATCAAAGCCTTAGGCGTGGTATCCCGGCTATCCAAGTATTGATAAACAATATTGAAATCCGACTCCTCGTAGAAGTGAGCAAGCTCACTTTCCGTCAACGAAACTAATTCTTTAACATTTTCCGGCCATCCGTCATATTCGGATTTTTCTACTCTGCCTTCAGCTAAATAGTCCTGCAAAATACGAATAGTGACATAAAGACGTGTTTTTGCTTCTTCAAATGCGATTCGGGCAAACCAGTCAGGAATGTTAACCGCAAGCGCCCGGTCAAATGCGATCGGATTCACCTCGTAGGCTATATCACGAATATATTGCATTCCCTTTTCCAGAAAAGCGAGAGTGATAACATCCGATAACGCTTTATGACGAAAATCTGCGTAAGTTTCATCGTAGAGGCTTGATTTGTGATCGGGCATACTGGAAGCCCATACCTCCATCAAGCCGTCGTAGCTTAATAGAAAATCGAGCGCGTCTTGTCCTAAAACATTACGCTGCATCCCCATCATCACACGTCCATCCGGACGTGTTGCTTTATAGCTGTTCTTTGCGGTGTATGCCGCAAAGTTCTTTCTCACGGCGGCATCATTCAAATCATTCAGATCTATTTCCGTATTTGAGTTATAGACATCAACTCTGCGGACCGGAATTATGAGGCCATTGCTTAACGTCATCTCAGAACTTACGTCATCTATATTGCCTCGGCTTGTCACCCTAATTCCTGATTGTTTGGCAAGAATATCTTCCAGATCGGTGAGAGCTTTGTCCTTACGTACAGAATGGAACATAACGGTAAATTTTCCATCCGCGTACCGATTCATGTTCTTCGGTTCAGAAAAAATCTGAAGCATATTGGCATGAATTTCTAACGGGGCTTTTACGCGATGATATTCGTCAATGCTCAGCCTCAAACGGATTTGTGGCTTATGGGGATTCTTTTGCGCCGCAGCAAACACCTTTTCAACTATTTGTTGAGCTTTTCCATAGTCACGTCCCCAAAATCCGCTGGTCACAAGATCAATGCGATGCGCCTTGGCCCCGGCGATCATTCGCAAAAGCTTCTCTAACTCAACAAAAGGATCACCTCCGCCAGAAACAACAATGGACGCCGGATTAGCGTCTTCCGTAAACCGAATAAAGCGTTCAACACCTTCGTCATCAAACGCGTTTTCACGTGTTCTCTTGCCTTTCATATCGGAACTAAAATAGCAAAACGAGCAACCGACGGGACACAATTTGGTCGGAAAAACATAAATGGTGGGTCTGTTTTTAAAATCTTCCGTGGCGGGTTCAGAAATGCGCAAAAAGCGCAATATTTGATCCCGCAACGGCTGCGGATTGCTAAAAGCCCGTCGAGCAGTAGCAATCGCAACACGAGACGGCGGTCCCCTGCCGGCTTGCAAATTCTTGTAGAAGTTCCCGGGGCGTCCCGCTCCGTCATCAACCCGCTTTGATCCTCTTAATTTTGGATAATGAACATCCTCTGCGCCGAGTTCAGCGACACTTGTAATTCCATCCGAAGCTGATTCACCGGGTTTATCCAGCAGTTTAAAATCCTCATAGTCAATAACGCGGTCGATTGAGTTCGCCGTTCTTGCCTCGTAAGCTGCAAAGCTGGGCGCAATAAATTCATCATACTTTCTCCGGCTCACTTCGCTAATGCGGCCGTCTCTTGCAATGCTGCGGCTATAATACCGAGACCTTGAGATTTCATGTCCGATTTGCAGTCTCAATCTATAGTCATAGGCCGACTGAAGTTCTTCGCGATTCGCATAAAGTGATTCAACAATGAAAATTCTTCTTTTTCCTTCTGAAGATTTCTTTTTGATAGTAATTTTTTCATCGGCTACGGTAACAGCCGTGTTTTGATCGTAGGCACTTCGCAACGGAATATCAAAGTCCGTATTGCTATCCTCACGCTCCAAATAATTTCTAAGTGAGCTCACAAATTCAACCTGTTCAGAATTTCTAAAGATATGCTCATTCCCCATCCATGGCTGTCCAATTTTAAATCCGGGCAGCGAACCGTCGGCAGCAAGACGTTCCAACAAGTCCCGCTGAGCCTCGGTCAAATCCATTCCCAGAGCCGACCGATTAATTGCCTCACGCGTTTCTTTATCCAACAGAAACATATCAAGACTAAATACATCCGCATCGTAATTTCCAAACAGCACAATGCGCCTTTTAAGCATATGAGAAAATGTTGTCTTCCCGGCACCCGTCATTCCATCAAGCGAGACGATTCCATCTCGATCTCCGATACGCTGAGCAATATCAAGCGCCGTCTCACTTGCTAAATTGTGAAGTTTGGAGACTTCATCAAGAAAATTAATCAAGTCGATACTTCCCGGACCGCCATTCAGCTGGCCAAGCTGCCGCAGCACAAGCGCCTGAATTAATCTGATTCGATCAGCCGACTCTCTGACCTCTAACACTTCAAAGAAAGCTTCGTGGATATAGAAATTAATTTGATAACCTTCCTGCTCAACCTCAACAGCAGCGATTCCTTGACCCCGTTTGTAAACTCTGTCGGGGTTATTACTCACGACCACATTAATAAGATTTGCAGAATCAAAATCCACCGGCCTTCTGACAGCACGCGCGATGGTTTCCTTTATAACGGAAACATAATCTTGATTTGTTTCGCCGCCATACTGAGCCCCAACTTCAGCCGCAGAAAGATGATAATCACTCTGCTTTAATTGCCGTCCCACCTGTAAGACTCTTAATTCATCAATATCAATCGCCCGCATTTCGGAGCGGGATTGAAACTGAATTTGCCATTTAAGCCAATCGCTGGGAATCTCTGCGCCGGGAATCGCGAAAGAAAAATCTTCGGGTAAAAGCTGCTTTAATTTTTCATCAAACACAAAGGTAACTGTCCTGGAATCAGAATCATAACTCCAATCTAAAAGTAAATTTTGACCCGTTAGTTCCGGAATCGTTGTCATTCGATAGCCTTCGTCACCCGCTTCATTTGTTTCAAATTGCAATCCGGTTCCTGGAGTCCATTCCATCCCCAAACGAAAAACGCCCGGAACCCCTTGGGGATTAATCATCATTCGCCAGCCCCAAGGCCCCACCGAAAGCGCGCTTGCGTTTGGTGCGTCCAACGGATCAATTAAAAATATGGCGCCAACACTCCACTCATCGCTGCGGCTGACGGTAAAAGTAAAATCCTGCGGCAAATCAAATTCTGTCAGTTGATTTGTTAAATGCTCTTGCCCCTCCCAAACGTTCCGCATTTCGGAGCGCGCCTTAGAAATAATGACGTATTGCCCCTTAAATTCCGCTCTTTCATCAATAAAAGAAAAAAAACTTGGAATGCGAAATTCTTGGCTCCATTCAACATCATAACCTGATCTTTTAAGATCGCTAACCCATCCTCCGACCGCGTTAAAAGGTTCTTGCGCATCTTCGACAAACCAATCAAGACCTTGTGTTACCAGCGGCACTATGATTATTTTTCCATGAGGCGATAACCATCGAGACATATTATTGAGAAACTGGTCAAATTCGCTTCTATATGTAAATCCATTCGAGTGACCAAAAATATTAGGCATAACAACTAAATCATATGGCTCGCCCTCTAATTCTGAAGGCGTCAGAAGGTCCATACTCTTAAAATTAATATTCGTTGCGCCGTACTCCGGCTTATGTTTTTTTTCCTCAACACTTTCTTCTCGGCTTTCAACTTCTAACTGATAAAGACGCCTCACGAACTCTAAAGCATTGTCCATGGTTCGAGGCGGTTGATTTTTAAACCAACCATCAATTTCAGGATGATAGCGCCATTTTTGTTTTAAAGTCTGAATGGCTATTGTGGCGGGATCTAAATCAATGGCATCCACAAACTCAGATTTTTCAGATAATACAAACGGCAAATTCCCAATAGCCAATGTTAAAACCCGTTTCCCCGCGTAAAGTGATGAATCAACCTTGATTTTATCTTCACCCCACCCTTCATCACTAAACAGGGCATCGATTTCTTTCTCGCTAAATATGTAAATTTTTTCATCGGCTGTCTTTCTTACCAACTTATCCGTTCCGATGATTTCTTTTACTAAATGAAGGTGGTCTTGAGTCACAACAACTTCTCTCATTTCAGATCGGCGTCTTTCAATCGGGGGCAGCCCTTCATAAAAAGGACGCACAAAATTCTCGAGATAGTGAAAACCGCTGACCGTAGCAACCCAATCGTTTGAAACACCTGAAAAAACAAGCGCATCATCCACAACAGCCATATCTCTCTTAAGGGCAAGGCTAATTTTGGGCGGATTTAAAAACGTAATTTTAGGATTGCGGTATTCGAGATAAGCCGTCACCGCATTCATAACCCGTTCAAGATTAAGTCCAAACCGCGGATGCAAAAATAAATAACCCGCAAAAATAATCGCCGATGGAAGTTTTGTCCCGACCGCCCTCAGTTCGGGAGCCTGAATCTTACCTAACACAACCAAGGCTCCTTCAAGATATTCGATAAAGCCTTCGAGTTGTTTCATCGTGGCCGGTTTTGCGGCACTTCTTTTTCCCCGAGCTTCGGAGCGTGCGGGATTTAAGATAAAGGGTTCTCCTGTTTTTGGCAGATAATTCCGCCACCCCAAGAGAACTTGGTCATCAAAAAATTGAGGCTCTCCCAACAAAATCTGAAAAACCGCGCCCAAAGTGCCGTGCGCAAAAAGCACTCCGGTTTTCCCCTGCTCAGTTAACTCTTTATCTAAATCTACTAATTCTTGCCGCGCACGGCTTAAAACATGAATAAAGCTCTCGCCATTGGGAAACACTACCGCCGCATTATGTTCGCGATAAGCCTTTGTTAATCTGACGGCTTCTCTGCCAAATTGTTTTTCCAATTCGTCAACAGTCAAAGCCTCATAATCACCAAAAGCGATTTCGCGAAGCCCTTCCCGCGGCGGTTGAATTTTAACGCCAAAAGCTTTCGCGGAGGGCTGCGCCGTATCTTGGGCGCGCGAAAGCGGACTTGTGAAAAAAAGCACCTTTCCGGCTGTCAATTCATCCTGAATGAGGGGCTTCAATATTGGAACAAGATTTTCTGACTGATGAATACCCGTTTCATTCAGTTGATTCAAGGGCTCGTCAACATCCCCCTGAAGCCTTGGTTCTCCATCCGCATGAGCCAGCGCAATAAGCTTTGTCTCGCCATGCCGGACATAAACCAACTTAGACTGCAAAACCAACGGCTTAAAATTTTTTCCGCGTTTAATTTGTTGATTTTTTATATCCCACTCTAAACCCAATTCATCTAATATTTTTTTCTGCTCAAAGCTTAATTTCGCCCGCATTTCAGAACGCTTAGCCCTTTGAATCGTTACTCCCGATGGAAAAACAATCGAGTTCGGCTTAGTTTGATAATCCGAATAATTTTTAGCTATTTCTTGAAATATATCTTCAGAGACAATAATTGGATCCGGTAATAAAACCGGATCAATGGCAGGCAAAACAGCAATTCCCTGAATCACACGAAGCTTATTAATGATTGATTTTCTTTTTTCGTATTCAATAATAGCAACTTCCAAAAAATCAAGAGCGGCTGTGCTTTCAAGTCCCTGAATCCCGGATAATACATACTGCTCAATACCCGGAAGACTGCCATTCCACATCATGTTGACAAGAAAATACTCCCCATCCGATCCTTCTTGGTTCATCTTATAATTGCCCCGAACCCCTGCATTTAATTCAGCATCTGTATGTTGAAGTTTTGTGTAATAAAAGTTATAAAATGCTTTTAACCGGCTATCCTCTTCAAGAAAATTCAAGCTATCTTCAATCTCATATATATAAGCAGAAATTTTTGCATCTTCACCCCAGGCCTCATTGACCGCAACTGCACGGTGATGTCCATCAATCACCCACATATCACTTCTACTTTTAAATTTTATGACAACAATGGGCGGAGTCCCTTCACCATATTCCTTTCGAACCTTTGCCTTTACTAACTCAACCTCAAGCTTGTACGGATTGAGATAATTTTGCATTTCTCTTTTTAAATTCGAAATACTCACCATTCTTACCTTTGGTGAACCTACCCACATCGCAAATCCATCTTCACCGAGCTGCTTCTTTAAACCTTCAGCAACTCGTGGCAACCTGTCCTTTTGAATACGGTGTTCCTCTTCATTTCTATTTCTGAAAAAAGCAATGTCTTCAGGGTTAATTGAACCTATCTCTCGTGATTCAGAGCGAGATTTTAGAATTTGCTCAACGTCCTGTCCGCCAATCGTAACCGCTTTTTCGCCGGCATTAACCTCATCAGAAAAATAAATTGCCGCGTTAGACCTATCCCCGATATTGAATGTTTGCTCTTTTCTTATTCGCCCCTCTCGTAAGGGCGCATCAAACTGAACTGTTATACTTTCGAGTTGAGTTTTTTCGGACGGATGTAAAACACTTATAATTTGGCCCAATTCTCCACGTTGATTCAGAAAGCGAACCGGTTTGTTTCCGGCAATGTTTAATTGCGAATCCAACAAGATTGGCTGCCAGAAAACACCATCATCGTCCGTAAATGCGCGGCTGGCCCGAATGTTATCCGTTGCCCTTGCAATATCTTCGACGGTCCGCGTTTCGGAGCGAACCATCTTAAGACTACGCAGATCATAATCCGGCTCTAAAACAACAGGCGAATGAATGTCCGTCGGCAGCGGGTTTTCCAGCCTCTTCAGCCAAGCAAAAAAGACTTCCTGTAAAGCGGTTCGTGACTCGTAAAGCTGCCGCATAAAGCCCTGATCAAAACCAACTTCAAACTCCGCTATTTTTTGATCTTCACTGACGGCGTTAATTCTTCCGGTAATTTTTTCGGGATGCGCAGGATCATCATGCCGATTAAATTTTTCAACCATCTCCACAGGGTGTCCCGCCAAACTGCCCGCCCAATAAAGCAATGTTTCAGAATCCCATGCCGCGGCCGACACACGGTAAATCTCATGATTTATCCAGTCAAAAGAATTTCCAATCCAATTCAATGCATTCGCGATACCACGGAGGCGCAGGGCCGGAAAAGTTACAATGGCAATATTGGCTTTACGATCCTGAATCTTTTGCCCACTTACAACCTGAGTTATCAAAGGCTCGGAATATTGAAGGTTTTCGATAGTTCGCGTTGAAAACTCTTCGATTTGAATTAAATGACCATCAATACCCTCCCGCTCAAGCACCCATTTCAAAGCTCTTGCTTCTGCCAGAGCTCCGTCTGTCTCTCGCACTCCCGTTAATGCTTTCAGAGCATCAACATCTGGCATTTTATAGTGATGAATGATGCTTTCGAGAATTAGATTTGTCCCCCGCCCAACCCCGCCGCTAATAATGATCGGAACTTTTTTTCCCGCTGCGCTCAACGCCTTCCATTGGTCTGCAAATTTTAAAAAAACCTCAAGATCCGGATTTCCTAAAAGCAGAAAAACATCGGGAACAACTGTCTGATCATCGCCCGATACCTGTAAAACATTCAAATATTCCTGAAGCCGGTTTCGAACCTCGGCCTCAAGCTCAGCTAAACTCATCCGCCTAAGCCTGGTTTCAGATTTCAAATCATCTTGCTCCATGATACGGTTCCGCCGCGAAATATTGATGATAACGCTGACATTTTTCGCAAGAACCCGTGCTAGGAGTTTCCATTCCCACAAAAACGCGGATTGAATGTTTTTGAATGGAAATTTTTTATCTTCAAGCACCTTCCGCCAAAAGAACCGTGCTCCGGCATAGATCGGTAAAAAGAATAAGGCTGCCGCGGCAAATCCGGCGAGCGCGGATGCAAGCATCGAAACATAAACCCCCGCCGTCAAAGCTCCAAGCAAACCAAGCACAATCGGAAATGACACGGCTCCGCGCACACGGAGCTCGGAACGCGCAGTCGCTTTATTATTAATTTCGGCTGATAAATCGCTCCAGGGCCGGGGACTTTTTCCCTGATGAAAAAAAGCGCCCTCGGCGCCTTGGTTTAGGGCAGGTAAATAATGCGGCGCTAAAGCGCGGGCATCCTGCGGGGTAATTTGCTTACCGAGCGATTCCGAGGCATAACTTTGAATCAATTTCACCATTCGATTCAAAACATCCGGAACAGATCCGCGCGCATCTCTGAAAATTCTCAAATACTCTTTTTCCCATCGGTTCATTCCGCGAGATTGTGCCTTAACAGCTTTCCGAATTGAATCCACCCAGTCTTTGTAAGGTCGCGCTTTTTCGGCTTCAAATTTTTTAAATTCTTCGGGTACTTGAATGGGGTAAAATATTTTCGGCAAAAAATGAATCGCGATTCCCTCCGCCGTGCCTGAATAAAGAGGTGTATCAAGCTCTCGCTCGGCATAATCATGAATTAAATCAGCCATGTCATCCAAAACACCCGCCTGCAGTTTAAATGCCTGCGACACAATCGCACGGTACTTTTCAAACCACTCCTTGGTTTGGGTAATTTCCGGTGCCGGACTTTCTTCATCTAAAACCTTAAACTGTCCGGCGGCACGCCGACCCCACGCGGTTTGAGCGACTATTTCGCGTAATAACTGATAATTTAAAAACTCCAGCGTCAGCCCTTGATTAATATAAAGTATTTTTGAATTGCCTGTGAAGGGCTGCCCCCGTGGATTGACCGCGTCAACAAACCCCCACCCCGCATGATAGGCCGCGGGTCCCGAGGTGCGGATAAATTGCCTTAAATTATCAAAACCTTCCGAAGCCATCATCACCGTGGCAAATTGATACGCCGGCACAATAACCTCCGGGAGAGGGGTTTCTCCGGCAATTCCATACTCGCCAAAATGATCAGGATCAGGCGCCGTACCCAAACCCGTCGCCGAAACAAAAGGCAATTCAAATTCCGCTTTGCGGCTGGTCAAAACGGCCCAATAATTCCGAATACTTGTTCCCCATGATTTGGGAGCCACTTCGCTGGGATTATAAAACTGCGCGCCGGAAAGTTCCGACCATAACGACAAAGCATAGTCCCCCTCAGCAATCGGCCAAAAATGTCCGTTTTGATCCACACCATCCCAGCGAAAATTCATTTTCTGCCATACGCTCAATCCCTGACCATAACGCTGATCTTCAGGCAAAGCCGGATCTCCCAATAATTCAGCGATCGACAGAACGAACCGTGCTTCCGTGTGTTGATTATCAACAATCAGCGAGCCCAATTCGTGCTCTCCTTCGCCCGTAACAAAGAGTTGGGCATGGATTCGTCCCTCTTGATCGATAAAAGGGCGGTAGTCTGCGCGATCCAAAATTTCCGCGGCAATACGGCTGATTTCATCGTTACGCACTCCCTCAATAATTCCCCCGGCAAACACATCACGGATTATTTTTAAACGCTCATGCGTCAAACCCATGTCATAAAAAGCGTACGCAATTCCTTTTTTTCCTTCTTGCCCATGAATTTCCTGCGGGCGGTCATATTTAAATTGATCCCCAACCTGGGCACCTGCAAGGCCATCGTGATGCACTAAAACTTCAGGCAAAATACCGGTACCGCGGCCGTCGATCTTGAGCTCAAATTGATCCGTCAAATCTTTCATCACCATCAATGAATCTAGAATTCTTTTTTGTACCGCTTGCGGTTCGGCAATTTCAGCAACCGGATTTTTCTCGTAATTCAGCATCATTAAAAGATCTGCTATCAGCATAAAACCAATATCAGCTGATTTCATCCACGCGCCGGATACGGGCACTTCCGGGGCGGGCGTTTGATTAATGGGCATATGATTTTTCCTTAAATGAACAAGCCCTAAAGCGGTATCTCGGTAGACTTGCGCAATTTCAGTGGAGTCTAATAATGAATTTTCTTTGCCCGCTCCGCGGATTGTTCCGGAAAAAATCGGCATCACACCCATGATCCCCGCGGTAAATATCCCCAGAAACTGGCGGCGGTTTTTTAAAGCCCTCCCCGTATCATTCTGTTCGCGGGCTTCAGAGCGCAAAGCAGATTGACGCGCGAGCCAACTTTGAATTTTCAGAGTAAGTAATCCCGCATCTTTCTCCGCCGGAAGTGTCCGCAGCTTTGAATCAAATCTTTCCAAGATCGCGCGAATTCCCGCATCACCGTCGGGAAAAGGATTCGCTTCAAATCCCAAAAGCAGAATTAATTCGTCTGAATCTATACCGCGTTTTTGGAAAAAAGAACGGCTCTCGGCGATCAAAGTAATTCCGTCAAAAAAAAGCGCAGCTAATTCTTTGCTCTCTTCGGCAGTTCTCTTCAGAAACCATCTCAATTGATGAGAATGTCCATGAAGAAGCAAATGAATTAATAGATCAACCGGAGTCTGAAAGGCCCCCGAAGCAAACCGATCAAGCTGAGACCTGAGCAGCTCATCTTCCCGCATGGAAGCTTCAAGCGTCTTTCGGGCCTGCTCATACACTCGCGTCCGGCTGACATCAATTTGATCCAAAACATACTCGCCAAACTCATTCAGTAACTCAAGCAGCTGAGACACATCGGGAGCGTGAGTATTGATTTTTTGCAACTCACCAACCCAGGCAAGAATCGATTCAACGGCAACCTCATCCAGTTTATCCTGCTGCGCACTCAAGACTTCCAAATCTGATTTCATTTGATTTATAAAATCAACGGTGCCGAGCTCTTTGGGTACAGGAGCCGGGATAAAGCTAGCTAAGGCTTGACCGAGCTCCGGATCTGCGAGAGAAACAACTAAGTGATCATCTTCACCGATAATTCCCGCCTGCATGAATCGCCTAACATACTGAGCGGCTTGAACGATTGTATTAAAATATACCTGCAAATTTTCCTCAGTCACCTCGTCACGCTCAACAAACGACGCTATTTGATTTAAAAGTGTTCCGTGCTGTTCTGTAATCAAGTAATAGATAAATGAACGAGCATCGTAGACCTCAGAAAAAGTTGCTTTAAAATCAGGAGAAGCCTCCCCTGCGACCATTTCAATTAGCCGTAACCGATCAACATCAAGTCCGCTTTTATTATTTTTAACATCAAACCGTTTCAGCAAATCAGGGAGTTGGGTTACTCCCGCCGAATTTTTTAATAATTTGAGTTCCTTTATAAAGTCCTCCATATCTTTCTTTTCATCGCGAAATGTAATCCACTGCCGATTTTCCGTGTTCGATTTAAGCAGCTGAACAAGCCCAGACTGCCAATTACCGGCGGTCCAACCATACGTTTGCGCGAGATACATCACCGCGGCTTGGTTGAGGGCGAATGATCCAATACGAGTGATCTTGGCAGCGTCGTTTCTCTTATCCGTAACCGAGTCGCGGTGAATCTGCATATTACTTTGACGATTTTTACCGGACTCGGCAATAAATCGGTCCAGCTTTTCCAAACTCTCATCACTTCCGCGAATATAAACACTGAGACTGCCAACCTCTTGATAGAGCGAAAAATCAAAGCGTTCCGCCTTCAAAAATTCAAGCCATTCTCCTGCCCTATCCGAAGCGCGGAGCTCTCTTATTTTCCCGTCGTCACCAAACGGATTCAAGTTAGCAAACCAGCGATAAGGCGGCGCGCTTAAGTCCGGCGCTCCCCCGGCAGTCATTTCTCTTTGAACTTTAGGATTTTGCAACGGGGTTACAAGCGCTTGAGTGGAACGCGAAGCGGCGCGCATAGCTTGGCGGTATAGATCTGAAGATTCCAGTTTGGTGATGCGCGGAGTCAACGTACCGTAAGAAATACTTTTCTCGCGAAAAAATTCATTGATTCCCTCCGTATGAAATCCGCCGGTGACGAGAATCGCCTTATCATTTATAGCAAGCTCGGCAGAGATTTTTTCAAAAGAGATTTGCTCGCGCGCGATGGCTGCGTCATAAAAATCAAAAGCCCAGCTGAATACATCTTTCAAGGGGCCGTTGCCGCCCTCTTGGTTCGAGTTTTCCTGTTGATCAATGTTTTTAAGACGCGTGAGAATCACCTGCGGGTCAAGCAAAGCTCTACGATCCAGCGCTTGCTTCCATTCATGCCGTGAAAGCTCAAGACTTAAAAGTTTGCGTAAAAGTTCAACATCTTTAAATATCACAAGGAGCTCTTTGGCATTCTGCCCTTGTCCGGCCGTTTGTTTTTCAAGCAGTCGCTCAAACAGCACTTCTAATTCATTGAACAAATCCGACGATTTAAGTTCTCCGCGTAAAATAAGATACCCCGCGTATCGGAGAAACGCGGAATACTGCCTTAAGTCAACCTGATGCTGATTCGATGCCGCGACAAGTTTTTCAATCAATGCGCGGGGGCTGGAAAACCGTCCTCCGTCTCCGACCGTAATTCGATTCAAATTCAAATACCGTTCATCCAGACGTTCGAGCCCCTGAATGAGGCCCGCGTCAGCTTTTTTTTGCTTTAAAGAATCAATAATGACTTGTTTTTCCAGCTCGCCTTGTTTTTTAAACGTGACTCCGCCCCAAGCCGCGGATTTTTCTTTGAAACTTTCTTCCATCCGCTGCAGAACTAATAAGCGTGTTATTTGCGGCCAATCAATTTGCGTGTAAAGCGCGTCAAAATCAATATCCAGATCCTGCTTCGCAAGCACCGAAATATTTTTAACAAAAGGTAAAAAATCTCTTTGTCCCGACTCAAATTTTTTCCACTCAGATAAAATAGAGCGTGTTTTATCATCAAGGATTCTGGACGCGACTAACCCGTATTTTGAATCCAAAAAATCAAAAAAACTTTTAACCTCTCCTTGTGAATCAAAAACTGCCAGTAGCTTTTGATATCCATTACGATATCCTTCGATTGTTTCAATGGGCAGCGCCTGCAAGCCGGGAATATTTCCGAGCACAGCCAAATCAGTACCTGACAGCTCCCCTAATTTGGTTTTTTCTTCTATCCATTGCTTTCGAGCTTCAGGGACTTGAGCATACGGCAGCCACTTGGTATCAAGCGGTTCAGCGGCACCTTCGACAAACACGGTTTTAAAGCCATACTGCTTGTTCAAATAAGTGATTAGCTCGCGGGTACGGGCTTGTGCTTCGGGCTGAGCATGCGCATCCTGAATATGGAGCATGAAACGCGCATCTCCCGGAGTACGTGACTCATACCAATCATCTAAAGTCGCTAATTCCGGAGGAATATGAATGTGTGCGGCATGAGGAGTCTCAGACCGAAAAGAAGCCGACAAATCAAGCGCGGGCGCAGCTTGCCCAATATCGTTTAAAACGAAGAAAAAAACTAATACTCCCGCTATAAATTTAAACGCAGCAGACTCTTTCATTAAAACCTTTATAAACCCTTGAAATTTCCTGAGAACAATACATTATTAAAATTTATAAATCAAACAAGCATCCCCAAAAGTATAATCACTGCCTTCCCATGCTATATCCTGATCTAAAATACTTTCCCCATCCCAGATACGGGATCTGGGATGGTAAAATTATGCCGATTGCATGACCTCAAACATACCGAGAATATCCCGCTGAATGCTTTCGATGAGTTTCGCCAGCGTACCTTTGCTTATAAAAAATGAAGTTCCTGCTTTTTCCATTCCATCCGGTACTTGCTGGTCCGCTGCCTGAGAAAAACTAATCACAGTTTTAAGCGCAGCAGCGCGGTGCTCGAACTCAAAACCATCATAATTAATAGTCACAAATTTTTTGGCTAATATTCCGTTCACACCCAATTTTTCTGACGCGGTCAAAATTGCGTTCTTATTAGCCAACAGGAGACTATTAACATGGGGTGAAATT
>DDUN01000008.1 GCA_002344825.1 Candidatus Multiplicimicrobium inquinatum
CCATCAACCATTCTTTTTAAAAAGCTTCAACCAAAATGCGCTATCAAAATCGTTTCAAAACAGTTTGGATGCTAGGCGCAAATGAGCAAAGGAGGAGGCGTAGTGAAAACCTACGCCGCACGACCTTTGCGAAATTTGCAACGCCGCAGACGAACTATTTTTAAACGATTTAAGAGATCTTGTGTTTGTGTTCGCCGATGGCGAAAGTTCCTTGAATAAACCCCTCCAAAATCGGATCTTTCCCATCCGTTAAATTGCGCTGATTCAGCTGCAAACGCCAACGCGCAAACTCGCTTTGATAAAAAGTAAGATAAGCAGCCCATCCCAGGTCATAACCATCTTTGGTTTCAAGCGCCGCGTTCTTAATCAAGCTGACATGGTCAAACCGGCTGCCGATAGCCCACTTCGGATGAAAACGCCAATCAGCCAAAATATAACTTCCCCAAAAGTTGTTGCTGTCATCCACTTCCGGAAAATTTGTTACATTTAAAACTTCATCAGCGACTTCTTCACCGCGCTCTTCTGAGCGGCTTCCGAAGAAAGATTCTCCCTGCAATTTAACGTGCCGCTGATCGGCATAATTCCAGGTCCATGTTAAATCAGTTCCAATCACATGCGTTCCAAAAGTATTTTTGGTATCACTGCCGCCCGTTAGGTAGGAAACACCGCCCTCAATGCCGCTGTTCGGGGTGAGCTCCAAGTAGTTTTTGAGATGTGCGTAAAGAGTCGGGTAACGGCGTGATTCACCAAACATACGCGCGTCTTCTTCGCCCTCTTCTTCCTCTTCATGCCCATGGTCTTCTCCCGAGCCGCCCTCTAAAACTCCGAAGGCAATTGAGTGGCTCACTTTATCCGTAAAACTAAAAGGTTTGGTTAAATCCGCGCCGGTCTTACTAAAACCTTCCGGTCCGAAAAACCGTTGAATCACAAGCGGAACATCCACTGTATCTAAACTATCCCGATGAATTGGAATCACTTTACCGATACGGGGCTTCATGCGGCCCAATCGTCCTGTGAGTCCCCAAGGCAGAGCGTGGTTGGTGTAATACGCTTCTTCTAAATGCACATCTTCAAAGTCTGAAAGCGCGACAGTCGCATCAAGCCGCGAATAAGCATCAATCGCGCTGCCGAATGACAATTCCAAATGCCGCGCACTGATCCGATCACGGCCTTCTTCGTCTTCGCGGCTTGGCGAATCAACCTGCCCGACAATGTCCGCTATCACGCCGATTTCCGGATTCCATTTACCTGAACCGGCTCGATTTATACCGCCTGCCATTACCGGAATGGAAGTTTGATTGGGTCCCGCGATGGCCACACTCGCTTTGCTTTCGATAGCATTAATTTGAAGCTGTTGCTTTTGAATCAGCTCGTTTTGCTGAGTAATTGTTTGTTGAAGCTGCTGCATATTCTTCTGCATCTCCATCATGCTCTTTTGCAGCATTTCAAAGCCCGCGTCCTGCGCGTAACCCGGCAAGACCGACTCAAATACAAAACACAAAGTTAAAAGACATAAAAAAAACTTCCGCATAAACACTCCTTGAATAAAAAAGAAGAAAACCCGAAAAAAATCGGGACTTAAAAAGAAGAGAGTTTAAGCGAAGGTCGGAGGAGCGCGGGTGGCGAGAGTCGCGCCATGAAAGAAATAAAAAAGCGGAGTGGGTTCCGAGCGGAACGCACGCCAAGGCTGAACAGATGCGATCCATGCGAAGAAAATAAGTCCCGCAACCTGAATGATAAGGCTCTGCACAGCGTGACAAACGGAACAGTCATGGCCGTGGTCCGCTTCATGATGATGCGCCCATAAACCCAAAAAGCTCAAGACAATCAACGCGGCAAACAAAACACGCACGAGCTTGTTTGTTCTTAAAAATGAAATTAAATTTTGCATAAGTGGAAGTATAGCAACTGCGTCAAGCCGTTTCGGCCTATGGTAGAATGGTTCATGCAAATTAATTACCCGCGCTGTATTCTGAAAAAAGGCAAAGAAAAGCCTGTTTTAGGCTTTCACCCCTGGATTTTTTCCGGAGCGATTGACTCCGTTGAAGAGGGTCTGCAGCCCGGCGACCTTGTCCGGGTTGAATCAGGTTTCGGCGAGTTTTTAGGGGTGGGCTATTTCAATCCCGCCTCCCAAATCACAGTCCGCATGCTTGCCTTTGAACACCGCTGGATTGACGGCGGATTCTTTGACGATAAAATTGCTCAGGCTGTAACCCTCCGCAAAGAGCGTATTCTCAACGCAAGGACCAATGCTTGCCGCATCATTAATTCCGACGGTGATTTTTTGCCGGGGCTGGTGGCAGATTTATACAATGATGTTTTAGTCGTTCAATTTTTAACCATGGGCATGGAAAAGCAAAAAAGCCTCATTCTGCCTTTGCTTGAAAAACATTTTCCGCTCCGCGCTGTTTACGAAAAAGTTTCTCCCGCCGAATGCAAAATGGAAGGCATGGAGAAAGAAAGCAGTGTTCTCGCGGGGCGACTGCCTGCGGATGGCCGAACTGAAATAAGCGAAAACGGAATGCGTTTTCATATTCGCTGGGAAAGCGCGCAAAAAACCGGTTTCTTTCTGGATCAGCGCGACAACCGCAAGCTCATCCATAAAATCGCATCCGGCAAAGATGTTCTTGATTGCTTTTGTTATAACGGCGGATTTTCCGTATCTGCCGCGCTCGGCGAGGCAAAACAAATCATGTCGGTCGATATTTCCGAGCACGCGATTGAAGCCGCGCGTGAAAACATGAAACTCAATTCACCGCAAACACCTCACTTTGCGGAAAAGCGGGATGTGTTCGAATTTTTACGAGAAGATTCGTTTGAGCCTAATCTCATTATTTTGGACCCGCCCGCATTTTGTAAAAGCAAAAGTCAAATCCAACAATCCGCGCGCGGATACAAAGATATTAATTTAGCAGCCATCAAAAAACTGCCTGTGGGGGGATTGCTTTATACCGCGTCTTGCTCATCATTCATCACACCGGATTTATTTCAGAAGATTGTTTTCGGCGCCGCGAAAGACGCGAAACGCGAAGTAAAGATTCTCGCCAAAACCGGCCATGCCATGGACCATCCGATTTCGATTTATCACCCCGAAGGCGAATATCTGAAAGGTCTTTTACTTCAGATTAATTAAACCCGCCAAGCTCCGTTCAAATAAACAGATTCGCCGTCGAGTGTCACTTCTTTTGTTTCGGCAAAAACATCCACATGATGCCGGGCCTGATTAATCGTGAATTGCGGCTTTTTATAAATCGTATGTTTCGCGCCCATCGATAAATGCACGCCGCACATGCGCTCATAAGTCCCAATATCATCTACACGGCGTTCGCGCGTGAAAGCACGGTTCATTCCGAAGCCAAGCTCACGCAGCCAGACCTCGCCCTCTTCAGCCCGAATCTGCTCAAGCACCTTATCAAACTCCGGCGTTGAATCAAGCGCCTGAACCACCCTTCCCTTTTCCACCACAAGCGTAATATGCTTTTCGGGCGTATTCACAGTGAATGAGGAATCACCAAACGCAAAAATGCGGACTTTGCCGTTCACGCGCTCCAAGTCTTTCGATTCCGTAAAAACTTCTCCGATTGGAAATTGTCCGCCGATATTTTTCATGCCGGTGTAGTCGCCCACATTCAGCTTGGCCTGCTCAAAGCCGGCTTCGAAAACAAGCTGTTCTCCGTCTGAATCCACAACCCCCATGCCCGCATGATCAATTTTTCTTTTCAACGCCGCTCCCACACCGCGATAGTAGTCGGCATCATAAGCCAATGAATCAATATACCGCTCTGCCTGAAGCCCGGGCATACGCGCGAGATGAACATGCTCTATCACCTTCAGCTCCCGCTTGAAGAGCTCCACGCGAATCCGAAAAGCATTCAGCCGAAAACTGGTGGATTGAATTAAAACGACCAAATCCAAGGGCTTTAAGGTTTCAAAAGCGGCCAAAATAGTTTCGGGAGACGCGGCATCAAAATCAATGAATTGCGCCTTGGGCAAATTGGCACGATAGGCTTGCGTCAAAGTGACGGCGAGCTCACACCCAGAATCAAAGACCACGATCGCCGCATGCAGGTCATTGTGCTTAAACGACAACGCAAGAATGTCGCAAATATGTTTCTCAGTAAGGCTATTCATATTTTATTTTAAGCTAAAAAGACCGTGGCACGCATTTAGATTTTCTTGGAGAGAGTCAAAAAGTAAACGGCGGTTCCGATATCGATGATCATTTCAAAATCACGGCTCACAAACACCGGCGCAACCGGATTAAAAATAAGCGCAAGCACCGCCAGCGGAATAAAGTGATTTTTCAAATCATCGCGGCCGCGTAAAATCACCGCGGCATAAATGGAGGCCACGCAAACCACAAGCCTTAAAAAACCATAATAGCCGTAGGGAATTTGAGGTAAAACCGCCACACAAAGCATCAGCGCAGAAATCAGCAAAGCAATTTTTAAATTTTTAGTTTCTTGTTTTTGATTCACGGGCTATTCCTCGTCGGCAAAAGTTTTACGCAAGCGGATGTCTCCTTCGGGAGAAAAAATAAGCGCTTCAGCAGGCGCGCGGTGCAATGCCGCAAACTTAACGGCATGCGGCGCCATCTGCTTCAAATTATAAAGAACAATTTCATCAGGCAAAGGCGGGTTAAATTCATAAATAATCGCGAGAGGAGGAAAACGACCGATTCGCTGTAATAAATACCATTTTCCGATGGCTTCTCCGCGCAAAGCAGGTTCATAGCTTGTATCGTTATAACGGCATTCCGCCGTAAAGCCTCGCTGAGTAAAACGTTTCGCCTCGGCCGTGCACCAGCTTTCTTTTTCGAACTTTCGCACAAAAGTCAGCGTCAAAATGGTTTGCGGGCTCGGCTCAATTTTTTGGGCAACAAGGTAATGATAATTTGAAACCTCTTTTGATCCGCAAGCGGTCAAATAGACCGACAAGCCGACAAAAATCATGAACGGAAATAATTTTTTTTGAATAAACAGCATGAAATTCATTCCAACGGAACCTTTCTGTCCGCTAAGCGGAAGGCATCAGTCCGCAAAGAAAACAGCTATCAAGGGGCTACCCTTCCACTTCAACGGAATAACTTTTTTTCTCAAAGCGAGAAAAAATTTCGTACGCGCAGGGAACCACAAACAGGGTCAGCAAAGTTGAAATCGTCACGCCCCCCACAATCGCGGTCGCCATCGGCACAATCGTTTCTGAGCCGGCACCCGTGGATAAAGCTTCGGGAATTGCCGCGGCAACCGTTGCGGTCGAAGTCATCAAAATTGGCCGGAGACGAATCGGGCAAGCCTCAAGCAAGGCTTCACGCACAGACTTGCCTCCCCGGCGCTGCGCGTTCGTAAAATCAACCAATAAAATAGAATTCTTCTTCACAATTCCCATCAAAAGCACGAGCCCGATCATGCTGTAAAGATTCAAGGTGTTGCCGCTGAAATAAAGCGCGGCATAAGCCCCGGTCAAACTAAACGGCAACGCGAGCAAAACGGTCAGCGGATGGATAAAACTATTAAATTGCGTCGCCAAAACCATATATGCGACAAAAACGCCGAGCACTAAAGCAAAAATAAGGCTGTCATTCGATTCTTTAAAAGCTTGCGAACCGCCGGAAAAAACTAAATGATAGTCTTTCGGTAAAATTTCTTTGGCAAATTCATTAACCTTGGCTAATGCTTCCTGCTGAGAATGCCCTTGTGCGGGATTGGCGTAAACACTGACCGCGCGGTCGCGATTTTTACGCGTAATGGAAAAAAGCGTCGGCTTCACTTCCGAAGTAATCACCTGCGAGAGCTGAACCGCTTCCCCCTGCTGATTGCGTACCCAAATATTTTCAATATCTTTCACCTCTGTGCGATCCGCTTCCGCCAGACGAACCCGAATATCATAACGTTTTGCGTTATTGGTAAACTTGCCGATACGCACGCCGCCCATCGTCGCGTTAATCGTATTGGCAATGGAAAGAACACTCACGCCATGTGCCGCGGCTTTTTCACGGTCGGGGTAAATTTTGAGCTCGGGCATTCCTAATTGATAATCTGTATCAATATCCGTCATCATTCCGGATTCTTTCATTTTCTCCATCATTTTTTTGCCGACTTCACCCAAAGTGTCCCAGCTGGGGCCGCGAATGGTAAACTCAACCGGATAACCTCGTTGAGCCGTAAAGCCTGATTGCGACAAGTCCTGAACGCTCGCGCGCTCAACCCCGGGGACTTGATTGAGGCCTTTACGAACAATCTGCATGAAGTCTTTTTGCGTCATGCGCTTGCCGTTCACAAGCGGGCGTTCCTTTTTAGGCTTCATAGTAACAAAAACCTGACCCGTATTGGATTCTCCCCCGCGAAACCCGCCGATCGCGCAATAATAACCATGCAAAGCGGGTTGAGCGGTTAAAAAAGCTTCAACTTGCTTGAAAACTTCGTCGGTGTGATCAAGCGAAACACCCAAAGGCAACATCACGCGCGCCAAAAACCGGTTTTGATCCTGATGCGGAACAAATTCTTTCTTTAGCAGGCTTTGAAAAATAAAAGAGGACGCAAAAATCAATACCGCCAAAATTAAAACTAAAAAACGATGCCGCAAACACCAACCTAAACTACTCTTGTAGTTTTTGGCGAGACGGTGCATGCCGTTATCAACCCATTTCCCAAGGCGCGTGGAATGCCCTACTTCCAAAAACTGCGAACAACGCATCGGCGCGACGGTGA
Source organism: Candidatus Multiplicimicrobium inquinatum (assembly GCA_002344825.1). Lineage (GTDB taxonomy): Bacteria > Omnitrophota > Omnitrophia > Omnitrophales > Aquincolibacteriaceae > Multiplicimicrobium > Multiplicimicrobium inquinatum. The sequence goes on from DDUN01000008.1 coordinate 6,711, forward strand.
GCGCTTCCAAAAGCGACAAAGCCACCGCAGCAGAAATGGTTACGCCAAACTGAAAGAAAAACTTACCGATAATCCCTTCCATGAAAATCACCGGAATAAAAATCGCTAAAATCGCAATAGTCGCGGCAAGCGCGGCAAAAGTAATTTCGCGCGCGCCGATCAAAGCGGCCTGCATGCGTGTTTTGCCAAGCTCTAAATAGCGAGAAATGTTTTCAAGCACCATGATCGCGTCATCCACAATAATGCCAACCACCAGCGCCAGCCCCAGCATCGTAAAGGTATTCAGCGTAAACCCGCACAAATAGATAATAAAAAAACCGCCGAGAATCGAAGTGGGAATCGCAAGTAAAACATTGAACGTAGCGCTCCAGGAACCTAAAAAGAAATAACACACCACCGCGGTAAAAAGACAAGAAAGCATTAAAACAACCGTGAGATGATGCACAGAATTTTTAATAAACTGGGTAGGGTCAAAAACCACCGAAAGCTTCATTCCTTCGGGCAAGCGCGGCTCAATTTCCTTGATGCGCGCTTTTACCGCGTCAGCGACAGCCACGGCATTGGATCCGCGCTGTTTGATAATACCGATCCCAACAGCACGCTTCCCCATCGTTCGCGAAATACGGCGTACATCGGCAAGACCATCTTCAACTTCTCCGACTTCACCGAGGCGTATCGGTTTCCAAACAGGCCCGCCGCGCACACGGTTCGGAATCAATATTTTTTCAAATTCTTCGGGTGTGGCCGCTTCACCGTAAATGCGCAAATTGATTTCTTGCGGGCCCGAATTCATGTAACCCGCTGGCAAATCCGCGTGCTGACTGCTGATCGTGTTTAAAATATCTTCCACGGTTAATTCTTGCGCTTGCATTTTTTTGGCATCAAGCCAAACGCGTAAATTGGGGTCCACAAAACCGCCGAAGCGGATATCGCCCAC
>DDUN01000069.1:0-10443 GCA_002344825.1 Candidatus Multiplicimicrobium inquinatum
CGCATCAAGAGGAATTGGCCGGGCGAAGTTTTGATTGGAGCTATAAACAAGTTAGTTCTGAGCCTCTTGTTTCGAGTGAAAAAGAGGTCATCCTTTGGGCTTTGGGACAAATGTTGGATCCCGTTTTATATTTGCCGCAATCGTTTTTGATTTCGGATGTGGACCCCTTAGACGAGGCGGAACTGGATAGTTTTATGCAAGAATACTTGGGGTTAGGTTCATTCCGCTCATTTCATAGGCATTGGAATGAATCCAGAACGGAAGCCCAAAGTGTGCGTGCTAATTTTGCCTGGAATGACTTTAGGGAGCAGTCCGATCCATTTGTTTCCAGGCAGATAAAGAGAGTATTTGGAAGTTTAAGTGATGCAGACGGCAATTTAATAAGCGCAGATCAGATTGGCGCGCTGCTGACGGATGCGCGAAAAATTTTTGAAGATCCGTTTGATAACCGCGAGCGTTTATGGACCACTACTTCACGCGAGCTCGCTTTGATTAGCCTTGCCTATGATATGCAACGCGGTGGTTTGCGGTTACCGGGCTGGGGCTTACAGCTTCGGCTGGAAGATTATTATAGCTCGGATATTTTTCTTAAATTTATCGCGGCGCATGACTCGCGAATTGAGTCGATGAAAAGTGACGCTGTGTTTCACCCCGGCGAATGGTCTGCTTTTATTCAATCGAGGAATCCCGGACTCTATGATTTGAAATGGCTTCAGCAGAATCCGTCCATTTGGTCCGCGCGTTCCGAAGCTCGTGCGGTTCTTCAGCGTGGGCGGTTAGAAATTACATTTGATTACGGTTCCCCGGGGCAAATTATTTTAAATCAAGATGGGACAGTTTACAGCGAGCACATTATTCCTACCCAACCGCTTAAAGTCATTCCTCAAACAGGGATTGCGACCGATTCAGAGCGTCTGCAAATTTCTTCCGTGATGAGCCGTATTTCAACGGATTTGTCCGCAGACATAAAAGAGTTTTGGGAGGCTGTGCAAGATGCATGGGATAAAAACCCATATCAGCAAGTATTTATAGGAAACCCGGTCCGCTCCGAAATGCGGTTGGCGGAAAATTCTAAGGCGGAGATTGAAGCCGTGATTGATCAAGCGGGAGGTTTGATTTCTTATGCCCAATTCCAGGAATTGGCGCTGTATGGAAAGCATGGCTATTACTCGGCGGGAGGCGTTCGGTTTAGCGAGTTGGGCACGGACGAGGCGGGGGTAGAGTTTCATACCAATGCCCATCTTCCCGCGGTCGGACTCGCTCTTGCGGATCATTTTTATCAGGTTTGGAAAACGATGGGGGAGCCGGAGAAATTTGATATTGTCGAACTAAGCGGCGGTGATGGGTCAATGGCTTTGAATGTTCTTCAGCCTGTATTGATGTATGAAAGCCGCTACGCTGATGCATTTTGGAAAAGTTTGCATTACAAAATAGTTGAGCGAAATCAAGTCCTGATTGATCGTCAAAAAAGCAAGCTTAAGGGGCTTCGTCAAACGATGGGTTCGCGTTTAGCGTTTGTGCATGAATCGGCTCTTGAAACTAATTTACCGAGTCAGTCTGTGTCCGGGGTTGTTTTTTCAAATGAATTACCGGATGCTTTTGCGGTTCACCGAGTGATTGTTCGTAATGGCGAGCTTAAAGAAATATATGTTGGTTATAACGAAAATGGATTTTATGAGCAAGAAGGTGACTTAAATCCTGAAACCAAATCGGCGATCGAAGCCTACTTTGAAGTTGTTGGAGAATTACCGCCCGAAGGAAAAGAATTTGCGGTGAACTTGGCTATGGCACAGCTGCAAAGCGAAATTTCCCGCATTTTAAAACAAGGCGTTGCGCTGACGATGGACTATGGTTTTCCTCAAACTCAAGATCGCTATCACTCCGATTTGAAAAACGCGGTTTGGACTTTCGGAGACTTTGACGGAGTTGCTCCGTTAAAGCTGGGAGTAGATACAACTCATAACATTGATTTTGAAACACTTCAAAAAATGGGCGCGGCGCAAAGGCTAACTCAATCGAAAATTGAATTTTTGCCTTATTTTCTTGAGCGTTATGGCTTTGTGGGAAGTACGGCAAATCCTCAGGAATATGTGCTTATCCAAGTTCGTGAAATTGCTTTGGAAGACGCCTTAAAAGGGCGCTCTGAAATGCGATTATCTTCCGATCAAGGGGCTTGGCAATTTGAAGATGTTCCCGTGGACCTACGACAATTTTATACACCCGAAGTGATAGATCGTTTGAAAGAAGATTCCTTGGTTCGTCCGGTGTATTTGGTCGCAGCCGAACAGTCTCAAGGGAGTGTGGGTGAATTTCAGCCGGGGAATGAGGCGATGCTTCATTGGATAGGCGGTACGGATATTTTAAATAGCTTAACAGGCTTTGGGGTGCGAAGCGCGGATGAGGCGGAGCTTTTCAGGAGTAGAGGTTTTCGTATCATTGTTGGGATCACAGACCGCTATGACGCAAATGATTTTTATAAGGTTTCAAATGGAAGACAAGTTTTTGTGCCTGTGCCCGGAAAAAAAGTATGGATTGGATTAAAAGGTGTGGGGCAATTCAAAGACCCGGAAAAAGAAATTGTTTATTCTAGCGTTAGGGGTTATGAAGGTTTGGTTGGAGCCGATGAAGCTCAAAAGTCGCAAAGGGTAGCCCATATCCCGGAATTAAGTAAAAACCCTTTTGTCATTAACTTGGGATCCCGTTCGCTTCTTAAAATCCCGCAACGTAGCGGAGCCTTCCTTCCTGTTTCAGATTTACCCGAAGTTTATGTCCCGTTCATAATTTATAACCTTTTTTATGAGCCCCACCGGGCGAGTAAGTTTAAATCAATTGTTAGAAAAGATCCTCAGCTGTTTGACATGATTCGGAAGAGAAGCTGGGCAGCTTATCAATCCATAAATGAAGAGCAGCCTGAGTCGGCTCCGGAACCTGCGGTGTGGATGAATTGGATTGCTTCGCAATGGGGCGAAGCGGAAGGCCGCAAAAGAAGTTTGCGGGTGGTTCACGAAACATTAAAGGCGCAAGACCTTTCATTTCCTCAGCGTGCTGACTTGGAAGAAATCGTCACGGAAGAAGAGCATCGGAAAAAAATATTGCGTAGTGCTCGAGGATTAACCGCGGTTGATTTAGATGAAGCGATTCGATCGAAATATATTAGTTCGCTGGCAAATACGATTGGTATATTAATTGATATGGAACAAGACTCACGCGAGGTTCCGGATTTTTACGCAAGATATTTTCCGGATATCCAAAAAACAGTTTTATCCATGATCCAGGGATATTTGCGGGCATTGGATGATGAGCTGCTGGCAGCATGGACAAAAGACCGTAGTCTTCTAACTGAAGATGATCCCGTTTTATCGCTTTATGAAATGTTGCGGTATCAGAATTTAAAAAAGATTATGACTGCGGATCAAATTGCGCAATTTCCGGATTTGTTGATCAGTACCGCTCGCGGCGTGAAAGCTCAACGCGCTCGCTCCGAAGCGCGAAGCGCTCAGTTGTCGGATGAGCAAGCTAATTGGATTGATGAAGCGAGCGCACTTTTTAATAAGGGACGAGAAGACATTCTTCATGACAGTAACCTTAATCCGCTTGAAAAAGCTCAGGAGCTTGTAACGCTTGCAGACCATTATGTTTCGAAAGTGGCAAAAAAGTTTAAAGTGCAATATTCGGATTTACCGTCGATGCTTTTTTTGGCCGCCGGAAGTTACGCAAATCGTGAAGTGGCTCCGCGCTCGGATTTTGACGGTTTTGTCGCGGTTGAAACGCATGCGGATGTTGAAGCGCTGAAGAATTATTTTTCTCCCGGCGGCTTCGTCTTTGAAGCGATGCAAGTCTTGGGCGGCAACTGGAATCTTTTTGCGATAGAAGAATTTGAAAATCCGGTGACGGTTCGCGATGATGGGTCCGGCAAAACGACGGAACCAGAAATTCAAAAGGAAGTTATCACGCAGCTGCTCGGCTTTCGCGAAGTTAAGTCCCTTGGTTTAACTCACATTGAACTTTCAAAAAGGCTCCGCGCGTATTTACAAAAAACTGAAAACCAAGCGCTGGTTTTAGAACAAGTTATTGACGCTTGGGTTGAACCTCGCAGCGAGAAGGGATATTTTGCCGGGCTTTCTGAGCGTGAACCTGACTTGAAGTGGGGCGCGGGCGGATTAAAAGATTATGACGTCGCGCGCTGGGCTATTCGGGTTTTCTTTGAGAATGAAAAACAAGCGATTGAGGCAGAGAAAGGCAACAATATTTCTTTTTTAACCTGGAATGAGTTTAACCGGGCGCAAGAAGCAGCGGCATTTATCCGGAAGGTTCGATGGATTTTACATAGTTTGCAGCCGGCGCTTGAGCCGGGAGAGGATCCCGATTATCTCGGATTGGAACACCAGCTCGAAATCGCCAAGCAAATTTACGGAAATAATCTTCCCGATGAAGAACTGCGAAAACGGTTTTTACATGATTTGCGAAAATCACAGCGCGTTTTGTATTTGTATAGCGCGACGATTTTGCGCCGGGCGCTGCATAAAACAGGGGCGTTGAAGTATTTCTATCTTCCCGACAGCGATCCTGGGAAATATATTTTTAAAGGCGTAGAAAGACTGAAGCGTGAAGGCAAAACGATGACATGGGATCAGGGGCCCAAGGATGTCTCCGAAGAAATTTTAACGTTGGGGATAGCGCAAGGAGTTGATGCGGATGATTTGCTCAAAATATTTAGATATGCCGGCGAAAATAATCTTCGTGTCACCGGAGAGCTCTTAGACGGGATGCAGAAAAAAACGGGAGAGTTTTTGGCGCATTTTAAAGCTGATGAAGACTTTCGTGCGCAAGTTTTCACTGACTTTTTGGCGATTCTTCATCTGGGACAATCTGCAGGCTATATTTTATTCCGCCTGCACATGCTAGGTATTTTAAGTGAGCTGATTCCGGGCTTTGAAAGTTTGAACTATCAGGTTAGTCCCGATTTCAGATATGACCATACCCTGGACATGAATTCGATCCGGATGGTACAGACCTTAGATCAACTGATGGGGTATTATGAAGGAAAACAAGCGCAGCAGGGATTCGCAGTCGGGGACTTGTCACAGACCGGTTGGATCAAGATTCTGCGCGCAGTGCTGCTTGCGAGAGAGATTTTAAGTCCAAAGGAAACGATGCGCACAATTTATCTCTATTTTGCCGGCTTGCAGCTTACTGAGCATGAAGCCGAAAGAGCAACCTGGCTGATTCAAAATCAAACCGCGTTGATGTCTTTTATCCAAAACGGCGGTATTTATTATCCTGAAGATTTTATTAATTTTCAAAGAGATGTTTTAAGCGATGCCGAAGGGCGGCCGGATTATTTACGGTGGCAGGCTCTTTTGGCGATGACTTTGGTTCATATCGAAACTTTTCAGAAGGGGCGGATTGAAATTTATCTTAATAAATTAAAGCCGCTTCTTGAAATGACGCGCGATGAGTTTGAAAATCAAGCCCAATTGCCCGTTTTTTTTAAAGCAAAAATACAATTGTCGCAGCTTCCCGAGTTTGCAAACGGAGTGAAGGTCGGAGAAGTTCGTATGCATTGGGAAGCAACGGATACTCCGAATGTCTGGAAGTTGAATATTGCGCACAGACATTCGACTGACAAGAATGAAAAGCTAGGAAGGTTATTCCGCATTGCGACCGTTCTTGCGGGAAGGAAGTTTAACATTATGGCACTTTTCCCTAATTATTTTGCAAACGATGGCATTACAGTTAATTCCATGATTGTTCGTCAAGCATACTTGACAGAGAAAATTAAGGAAGACCCCACTTTTACGGAAAAACTTCAAAATGAAATACAAGAAGCTTTTTCAACCCAAGACCCAGATGAGGTTCGGAACATTTATCGGGAAACGCCTTTTAATCGAAGCCCCGCTTTGGCTGCAATTCCTGAGACGGAAGTAGAAATACGAAAATATGGTCAGTCAAGTTTTGTTTATTTAAAAACCCCGGATGGACAAGGCGCCTTGGCGGATATTGCGCATATTGTCCTCAAACACCATTTGATTTTTGCTTCGCGAAGTACGGTTGATACGGTTGGCGGACGAGCTGGACTGCAGATTCAGGATACGATTCATGTGTTGACCATCGATGGGGAGCAGCCCGCAGAAAATGCTTTGAAGGCTTTGGCCGATGATCTTGAGTTTGCTTTCAAACACAAGGTTATCACGGATAAAGTTTTGGCTGAGATTGACAAAAGAATTGCTCAGCGCTCTGAAATGCGGTTAACGGTGCAGGAAAAGCAGTATATTTCCGAAATAGCGAATGGTTCTCGCCCCTATGGACGCTTAGAGACCTTGATTGACAGCGACGCCGGAGAAACAGAACCCAAAAATCCTCTCGTGCATCTTTTTGGCGAGCAAGAAACGACATTGCTTTTTTCCGGATTGATTGAAGATCAGGTTCCCCAAGAATGGTATCGTGATAAAAGCGTTCTTGTGGCTCCCGGATACGGCAATTTACCGTTCTTTATCCGCGGGCGAGGCGCAAAAAAAGTGGTTGGATTAGACAGCGATCCGATTACCGTCGCTTTTCAGAAAGCAAAAGCTCTTTTTGGCAATCATTCCGATCTTGAAGGAATTTGGGGAATTTTTAATTATCCCACCAGAAACTTTGTACAAAAAGATTATTTGGATCGCATTACGCGGCTTGTGCAAGCTGAAGAGCCCACAAAAGCAACGGAATTGGACCGGATTGAATTTAGAGTGGGCAATGTTTTGGATTTGTCTCAAGAGCAAGAAAAGTATGACCTTGTGGTTGTTCCTTATTTAATGGGGGTGCAGCATGGTTTAACTCCGGAGCAAGGCGACCAGATGTTATCCCAGTTCGGAAATGTTTTGAACCAAGGCGGAAGAATCGTTTTATTGCCGGTTTTGGAAGAGCGGTATATTCGAGGCATGGCGGATTCAGCCCAAAAATTACGGTGGATTAAATTGCTTGAATGGTTGAAGGGATTAGATAAAAAAGGATATCAGATGGAGTTGAGTAAACCTTATTCTGTTTACGCCAATATGCCCATGCATTTTGTGTCAATCCAGCGGATGCGTTCCGAATCGCGGGAAGTTTCTGTAGCGGAAGCAAATGCAACCCGATCGGAGGGTCGTAAATTTGAATCAGCCCATGTGCTGTTGCATGGGTTTCAGAGCACGGATTTGAATTTGGACAATGATGAAGCCGGCCAGCAAGCGGGGCAAGTTATGAGTGATGTTGAGAATGTTGGGTTTGAAGAATATTTAGACGTGATTCAGAAGCTACGCGATGAAATGGTGAAAGGGCTTGAGGGAGAACAGAAAAAACAAATGGAAAACCTGGTTCGCTTTTTTGCGGACGCGCTTTTGCAAAACTCAAAATCAGAAATCGAAATCGCTTTGGATGCTCCGGAGCTTGAAATGGCTCTGCAGCAAGCTATTCAAGAGTTTGCGTTTGGGGATGGAGTACGGTTTGTGCTTCCTAAAACAATGGCGAACTTAAAAATTCCCGCCGCGATGGTGAGACGCGTGAACTCTTTGGCAAGCGCGGTTAAAAAGGGCGGACCCGTGTTATTGTCGATTTTTAGCGCGGGCGGAGAAGGCGCGTCGCAAAAAAGCGAAAACATTGTGGATTTGATTTCGGACGAAAAAAATTCTTATGGATTGAATGAAATTCAGCGGCAAAAGGCGGATGTTTTGACCCGCATGCTTGTTGCCGTGCTTTTGTCGGGCAAGGTAAAACAGCGCGATGATATGAATAATATTTCGATGCTGCTTGCTGATACCGGGTACTTTCAGAATATCGCGCAGGGGTTAACCTTTAAGGATGGCAGGCTTACGGTTTCGATGAATATTTTGATGCGCCTTGCTCAGGAATACGCGGCAACGAGACAGATTCAGGCGGCTGCTTAATTCGCCGGCGGAACAGGAATAACCGCACAGCCCGCGCGAACTTGGGCATTTTTATCTTCGCTGATAACGATGGATTTTCCCGCGATACTGCTTCTTGTAAGCGAGAATTTTTCATATTGACCTTCAAACTCCGCTGTGCCTTTACCGGTTGATTCCATTTTAGCCAATAATCCGGATTCTTTTGTTTGAATTCCTAAAAAAGAACCGATGGGGCTGAAAACATTTCCCGCGGACTGAGCTTCATCCGAGCACGTGCCTTTTTCATGAATTTGAGCGAAGTATTTTTTGTTGGGAGCCGCGCCGGTTAAAACGACCTTGATTTTAACGCTTTCATTCTTGTCGCCGGGCCAGAAATAGGCTTTTCCCGTTAGTGACGATTCGGGTCGAGAGGGCTGAATCCAATTAAAATAAGGCGCGTCACCGCTCGGCGTTACCGGACGGGTTGCGCAGGACAAAAGAGGAAGGGCGGCGAATCCAAATAAAATGAAGGTATAGAGGCTTTTTTTCATGACGAGGTTCATTCTAGCCTTAATACGGTACAGCGCAACCTGAACTATTCGGCCCAATAGAATTTTATTGTTTGTTGTCTCTTCTCTCTTGTCTGGCTTATAATCTCACGTCCAGAATTTTGGACTCAACCGCGGCTTCGAAAGCACCAGGAGAATTTCATGGCGAAAAATAATAAGGGCGAAGAAAAGATTCTTGATGTGGATGCCAGCATGCAGGGAACGATCGCGTTTAAAGACCCGGTCAATTTGCGTATTAACGGAACGTTTGAAGGCAAACTTGATACGAAGGGCAATTTGACCATCGGAGAAAACGCTAAGGTGCGCGCGAATATTCACGGTGACAATATTGTGATTGCCGGAAAAGTAGTCGGAAATGTCACCGCCAGCCAAAGCCTTTCCGTGGTTTCACCGGCTTCAATCGAAGGAGACATTATCACACCGCGTTTTTCAGTCGGTGAAGGCTCGATTATCGAAGGTAAAGTAACCATGAAAACCGGAGCTTCCGCGGGCGGCGATGTTTTCTTGACCTTGCGCGATGTTTCTCAGTATCTTGATTTAGAAGCGCGTGTGGTTGAAGACTTGGTAAAAAACAATCAAATTCCCGTGCGCCGCGAAAACGGTAATGTCGTTTTCTCAAAGAGCGCGGTTGACGGATGGCTTCAAAACCAAAAGGCATGAACAATCTTCTCTCTCCCGAAGAAACCAAGCAGTTTTTAAGGATCACTGCCGAAGATTTGGACGGATTCGTCAAATCCGGAAAACTGCAGGCTTATAAAATCAGCGGGCAATATTTGCGGTTTCGTAAAGAAGATGTTTTGCATCTGAAAGAAACCACGTTTAAAGACCGTGAAAATCCTTTCAAGCAGAATACTTTTTTCGGAAGAGTGCGCGACTTTTGGAAGTTTAATAATTTCTATATTTTAGGTGTTCTCATCGCGGCCGGACTGCTTTATTTGCTGGGCCGCGAGTATCTTCAATAAGTTTTCGGCCGGCTGTGCGATTGACTCACAAAATCTCTTTTTGCTCCGTTACGCAAGTGAAGAAGCGGATGGACGCGGATCCCCGTTATCTGAAGGCTCATTTAACTTCGTCTGAAATCCGTTATTGCAAAGCAAAAAAATATCCCGCTGAGCCCGCTGCGGCGCGCATTGCGTCGAAAAAAGCTTTACTCCAAATCTTAAAAGTTCCGGCGTCCCGCCAAATGCAATGGATGCGTGAAATTCAAATTGGAAAAAAGCCCGATGGAAAGCCGTTCATCAAGTTATCCGCGCTGTTCAAAAAAAATTTTAAAGTGAAGGCGGATAGCCGTTGGTTGCTTTCAATTGCGCACGAAAGAGAGCTTGCGGTAGCTTGGGTTTCGGTATGCGGAGCTTAATTGTTAACGCGGATGACTGTAATTTAACATCAGGCGTGACGCGCGCAATTTTGGATTGTCACGCGCGCGGAATTGTCAGCAGTACGACCTGGCTGGTTAATTTGCCGGCCAAGCCCGACGAAGTGACGGCGGTGCGTGATAGCGGCTTGGGCGTAGGACTGCATTTAAACGTTTCGTTGGGAGCGCCGCTTTCCAATTTAAGCGATATCCGGAGTTTGGTGACCGAAGAAGGGCTTTTTAAGAAGCGGAATGATTATGTTCTGCGCGTCCCCACTGCCGCGGATTTGGTGAAGGAATACATCAAACAGATTGTTAAGTTCGAAAAAGTTTTTGGACGGTTGCCGACGCATTTGGATACGCATCATCAGCTTCATGATGAAACCGTTTTTATGCAGGCATTGGCGCATGTGGCGCGTGAAAAAAAACTTCCGGTTCGGCGTTCCGCTTTAATGTCTTCGCCCGATTTTTCCAGGCATTATCCCGGAATGTTGACCACACAAAGTCTTTTCGGAAATTTAGACGCGAAAGCCTTTTGGACCGCGGAGAAATTGGAGGGGATTATCAAAGCTCTTTTGCCGGGCACGGCGGAAGTGATGTGTCATCCGGGTATTTGGGATGCTGATTTGCAAAAATTGTCTTCGATGACGGTGCCGCG
>DDUN01000069.1:10761-16623 GCA_002344825.1 Candidatus Multiplicimicrobium inquinatum
ATTCGGCTCATTCATTTCGGAAATTTAAAGGTAAATTAAAGACCGCTCAAAAAGAATCAGATGCCAGGCGGCTGCAAACGCCCGCGGAGGCGTATGCGAAGAGATACGCCGCACAAGGAAGTGTAGCAGCCAACGCAGCAGATGATCTTTTTCAGCGGTTGAGTACTTTATGAAAATTATTATTACGAACGATGATGGTATTCACTCCCGTGGTTTGATTACGTTAGTTGAAAGACTGGGGCGCGATCACGATATTTTGGTTGTCGGACCCGACTCGGAACGCTCCGCCACGAGCCACTCGGTGACGATTCATGAGCCGATTATTGTTCGTGAAGTTAAAAAGGGCGAGGGCCTTGAAGTTTATGCCGTGCAGGGTACACCCGCAGATTGTGTGAAATGGGCTGTTTCTGAATCGGGATTTAAGGCGGATTGGGTTGTTTCGGGCGTGAACCGAGGCGCGAACACGGGGATCAGTGTTTATTATTCGGGAACAGTGGCGGCCGCGCGCGAGGGCGCGATTAACGGCATTTCTTCTTTGGCGGTTTCATTGTGCGGCAGAGATTTTGAAGATTTTCAGCCCGCCACTGAAATAGCTGCCAAATTAATTGATCACTTTGGGCTTTCCCGCGCCGAAAACGGAGACGCCTGGCTTTTTAATTTATCGGTTCCGCCTTGCGCGCAAAAAGAGATGAAAGGCATTCAGCTCGCAAAACAGGCTCGATCAAAATTTATTGAAGAGTTCATTCGTTTTGAACCTGACCAGCTTGAGAAAGAAAGTCATGCCCGCCACTATCAGCTTGCGGGGGGGATTCATTTATCCGCGCCGGACGGCACCAGCGATGAAGAACTGATGCATGAAGGATGGGCGGCTTTAACGCCTTTATCGATCGATCAAACGGATTATTCGGTTTTGCAGAAATTAAAGAACAGCTTGGAGATCAAAAAAATAAAGCTGTAAGAGACTATGCGTTCAGAGGCAGTTACTTCGCAATATTTCCGTCAAGCGTCTCGAAGATAATAGTAACGAGGTTGTGGCATTGAGGGCATTTGATTTGTTTGAAGGCCTGAACGTTGTCGTGCTTCGGGCGATACATAATCGATAAAATCTTTGTTTCGAAGTGAGATTCATCACCCGAATATTGACAAGATTGGCACTGATAGTTCGCTTTCACAAGTTCTCCTTCATCGTTCTGATGCCCCAAAAGGCTTTCGGGGTAATAAGAGATTTCGGCGGAGAGCTTTAAAACTTTAACGCCGAATTACGCGCGGCTCTTAATAAATGTTCAAAGTTAGTTGATTTATCTAGATCTAGGCGTAACGGCGAAAGCTTGATACAATTCCCAGCAAATAAAAAGCGGGGGAACCCATGAAGAAATTTTCGTTTTTGGTTTTTATCGGACTTATTAGCGGTTGTTTACAGACGCATGCCATGGTGTCGGATTATGATACGGAGTTCGCGACAAGCACGCGTACTCAGCCGGGATATTTCGCAAACATGGCGAATGACTGGCGCCGAGGAATTACGAATATCGTTTCGAGCCCGCTTGAAATTCCGATTACGGTGATGAATTACCACCGCGAAGATAAAAATCCTCCGGTAGTTAAGCATGCGGCGGGTTTTTTTGACGGAATTATCCGCGCCGTTGCTCGCTGCGGATCGGGAATGTGGGATGTGGCCATTGGACTTATTCCCGGCGATCAAGAGGGAGCTCCGGTTAAGCCCGAGACCCTTTTTTAAAGAGACCAACGACTGAAGACTATAGACCAAAGACCTGTTTTCGATTAATATTTCCCACTCGTTTCACGGGTTTTGTTCTTTTATTTTATTTTTGATGTCCGTTCAAAAAGCTCAGGTTCAAGGCGCAGTCGAGCGACTGCGGAGGCATAGTTGAAATCTATGCCGCACAAAGAAGCGATGCCTGCAACGCCGAAGCTGGGTTTTTTCAACGGAACAGGGGCCTGTAGCTCATTTGGTAGAGCATCTGCATGGCATGCAGGGGGTAAGGAGTTCAACTCTCCTCAGGTCCACCAAATTTTTTTGAAAATTTGAAGTTGATAGGTTTTTCATGCGAGAGTGGCGGAACTGGCAGACGCACTGGACTCAAAATCCAGCGCCCTCTAAAGGCGTAAGGGTTCGACTCCCTTCTCTCGCATTTTTGATTTGCTGAAAATGATTAAGCGCGGCGTTGCAGCCCTCGCATCATTTGTGCGGCGTAGGTTTCACTACGCCTCCGCAGATGTTCGGTTGCGCCTTGCGCTTAAACCATTTTGAGCAAATCAAATGGGTATGAGGAAGGGAGTCGAAGTGAGTCCCGACAAAATCGTTAAGCATCATAAGTAAAAAAAGCTGACTTAATGTCAGCTTTTTTGCTTATGATAACTTTGTGAGGGACGAGTGGCCGAGCTGGAGTGAATGCCGCTGGCTAAGCGGACATGAACGCAAGCCGCCGACTCCCGTAATATTATTGATTACAAAAAATATAAGGTTTTATGGCATCCGGCTTCAAACAATATCCTTTCCCCGAAATTGAACCCAAATGGCAAAAGTATTGGGTTGAAAAGAAGACTTTTAAAACTCCCGACCCTGTCGGTGAAAACGCCAAAAAGCCCAAATACTATATTCTTGATATGTTTCCGTATCCTTCGGGTTCCGGTCTGCATGTCGGCCATTTAGAGGGTTACACTGCCACCGATATTCTCGCGCGCTACAAACGCATGCGCGGTTTCAATGTTATGCATCCGATCGGCTGGGACGCTTTCGGTTTGCCTGCCGAACAATACGCCATCGAAACGGGAACTCATCCGCGTGCGACCACCGAAAAAAATATCAATACTTTCCGCCGCCAGATTCAACGCATTGGTTTCAGTTATGACTGGGACCGTGAAGTGAACACGACCGATCCCAATTATTACAAGTGGACCCAATGGATTTTCACCAAACTGTATGAAAAAGGTTTGGCTTATGAAGCCGAAATTTCGGTGAACTGGTGTCCCGCGCTTGGGACTGTGCTCGCCAACGAAGAAGTGATCGACGGAAAGAGCGAACGCGGACAGCATCCCGTTATCCGCAAACCGATGCGCCAATGGGTTTTGAAGATTACCGCTTACGCCGATCGTCTTTTGGACGATTTGGAATTGCTTGATTGGCCGGAATCGATTAAGGAAATGCAGCGCAACTGGATCGGGAAGTCGACGGGAGCGGAAGTTGAATTCGCAATTGAAGACTCAGCCGAAAAAATAAGAATTTACACCACGCGCCCTGATACGCTTTTTGGCGCAACCTATATGGTTCTTTCTCCCGAACATGCTTTGGTTTCAAAAATCACGACCGCAACCAAGCAAAAGGCCGTTCAGGAATATCAAACGCAAGCCCAGCACAAATCTGATTTAGAACGCACCGACCTAGCGAAAACCAAAACCGGAGTTTTTACCGGAGCTTACGCGATTAATCCGGTAAACAAGAAACCCATTCCGATTTGGATCGCTGATTATGTTCTTGCCAGTTATGGTACGGGCGCAATTATGGCGGTGCCGGCGCATGATGAGCGCGATCACGAATTCGCTCAAAAATTCAGCCTGCCTGTGATTCCCGTGATTCAGCGCAGCGACGCGGAACTGGAAAAGCTTGCGGGTAAAGATCCCAAAGAGGAGTTGTTCACGGGTGAAGGTATTAATTTTAACAGCGGTTTTCTGAACGGTTTAAAAACAACCGAAGCGAAAGAGAAAATCACGCAGTGGCTTGAAGAAAATAAAATCGGCACAAAAAAAATTCAATACAAGCTGCGCGACTGGCTTTTTTCGCGCCAAAGATATTGGGGCGAGCCTTTTCCGGTTGTGCATGCGGACGGCAAATCGCAGTTGGTGAAAGAAAGCGAGCTTCCGATTCGATTACCCGAAGTGGAAAGCTACAAACCCACAGGTACCGGTGAAAGTCCGCTTGCCGGAATTGCAGAGTGGGTGAATGTGACTGTGGACGGCAAACCCGCGAAACGCGAAACGAATACGATGCCGCAATGGGCGGGCTCCTGCTGGTATTACCTGCGCTATCTCGACCCGAATAATTCTGAGAAATTAATCGATCCCGTTAAAGAAAAATACTGGATGCCGGTTGATCTTTATGTTGGCGGCGCCGAGCATGCGGTCTTGCATCTGCTTTATTCACGTTTCTGGCATAAAGTTTTGTATGACCTCGGTGTGGTTTCGACGAAAGAACCTTTTCAGAGTTTGACGAATCAGGGCATGATTCTTGGCGAAGACGGACAGAAAATGTCGAAGTCGCGCGGCAATGTCGCGAACCCCGAAGAAATCATGGATGCTTACGGCGCCGACAGCGTGCGTCTTTATGAAATGTTTATGGGCCCGCTTGAAATGACCAAGCCATGGAATACTTCGGGTGTCGAAGGTGTTTACCGTTTTCTCGGCAAAGCTTGGCGCCTTTTTATGGATCAGGAAGGGAATGCAAGTCCCGCGGTTCAGGATGTCGAGCCCACGCAGGGTGAACTTAAAATTTTGCACAAAGCCATTAAGAAAGTTACCGAAGACACCGAAGGTAAACGTTTCAACACGGCGATTTCCGCGATGATGGTTTTCGCCAATGAAATGGGTGAAATTCAGGTGCGTTCCAAAAAAGTGCTGCGCCAGTTTCTTTTACTGCTTGCCCCGTACGCGCCGCATTTGGCGGAAGAGCTTTGGCATCGCACCGGCGGCACAGACACTTTGGCTTATGAAACCTGGCCGGCATGGAATGAAGAAGTGCTCAAAGAAAATGAAGTCGAACTCGCGGTTTTAGTCGGCGGAAAAGTGAAGACGAAGATTATGGTGCCGACCGGCGACAGCGAGGAAAATATCCGCAAGGCTGCTTTGGCGCTGCCGGATATTCAAAAGCTGATCGCGGGCAAAACCATCAAACAAGTCATTGTTGTACCTGGACGCATCGTCAATATCGTCGCGGTCTGATTTTTTTGCTCTGAGCTTTAAGCCGGAGTTTACTCCTGACCTATGGTCGCAAGCCGGAGATTTTCTCCGGACCAGCGGTCGTATGACCGTATGACCAAGCCCAACCGCATCCCTGCCTTTTTTGGGCTGTATCAAGTTATTTTGAAATTAGACGATTAACCTCTACGAATGCCTACTGTAAAAATAGCTAAAAATAAGATTTGGGTCGGCTCCAAAGCGGTGCCGCTTGTTGCGGGTGAAGTGCATTATTGGCGTTTGAACCCGATTGCCTGGAAAGAAATTCTTTTGCGCGTGAAGGAAATGGGCGTGCAGGTTATTTCCACTTATGTACCGTGGGATTATCATGAACCCAAGCGCGGTGTATTTGATTTCACCGGAAAAACCGACCGTACGCGCGACTTAAAAGCTTTTCTTGATTTGACCCGCAAAATGGGATTCTGGGTAATAATTCGTCCCGGTCCTTATATTTATTCAGAGTGGCCGCAAGACGGCGTACCGCCATACGCGCATCAATACCATCGTTTGCATCCGCAATTCATCAAGTATGCCAAAGTTTGGATGTCTAAAGTTTGCGCTGTGATCAAACCTTATCTTGCGACAAGAAACGGCGGGCATATCTTTTTGTTTCAGGCTGACAATGAAGTCGATCCTTGGCCGGATCTTTTCGGCGCGCAATATGGTTTGTCCGGAAAAAAAGGTTTGTTTCAGGAGTTTGTGCGCGAACTTTATCAGGGACGTTTGTTTGATTTGAACCAGGCATGGGGAACGGCCTATCGCTCGTTTGATGAAGCCGCGCCGTTCATGGCGACCATGCTTTCGGGTGAAACAGGTTTGCCGCTCAAAGGTGATCAGGAGTTGCGCCGCCATTTGGATTATTTCCGATTCAAATATGATTACACCGCGAAA
>DDUN01000071.1 GCA_002344825.1 Candidatus Multiplicimicrobium inquinatum
CTTTTTAAAAAGAATGGTTGATGGTGCGTTGCGCCCAGAATTTCAACCTTTTTGAAGTAATCTTGAAAACAGTTTGATGTAATTTCAAAAGGATTTATGAAAAAAATAAGTTTGATGCTTTGTTCTTTGTCCTTTGTTCTTTGTTTTTTTGCCGCGAGTGGATTTGCTGCAGAGCGACCGTTGAAAGTAGTGACAAGCACGACGTTTTTTAAGAGTTTGGTCGAGCATATCGGCGGTGAGCATGTTCAGGTTCATGCGGTAGCTTCACCTAAGTTTAATGTGCACTATGTTCAGCCCAAGCCAAGCGATGTGGCACGTACTGCAAAAGCGGATTTATTTGTTTTTGCGGGACTTGATCTCGAAGCATGGGTAGACCCATTGCTGCAGGCATCCGGCAGGCATGATCTTTTTCGCGGGCAAGCTCATAACTTAGATCTGTCGCACGGAATTAAGCTTTTAAAGCCGCCCGCTGTTTTGACGCGAGCGGAAGGGGATGTGCACGCGTTTGGAAATCCGCACTATCACATGAATCCGGAGAATGCGCTGATTATGATTCCGCGTGTTGCCGCTAAATTATCGGAACTAGACGAGCCCAACGCTGCCGATTACCAAAAAAGCGCGGCTGATTTTGAGGCCGAGCTGCGGGTCGAAATTCATGATTGGAAAAATCAGTCCGCGGCCGTGCGCGGAAGTTCGGTTTTTTCATACCATGATGAAGTGGCGTATTTTGCCGAGTTTCTCGGGTTTTACGACATTGAGTATCTTGAGCCGAAGCCGGGGGTTTCACCTTCACCCAAGCATTTGGAAAAGCTGGAAAGAGTCGCCGCGGAAAAAAACGTGAAATTTATTTTGGCGGCATCTTATTATTCCCGGCGGCTTCCTGAAAAACTTGCCCGAAAAATTGGCGGTCGAGTTGTGACCATTGCGCAAAATCCGGGAGAAATCAAAGGAACGGAAGACCTGCTTGCTTTTTACGATTACAATGTTAAGTCATTGGCGCAAGCTGTTGGCTAAAACCACTTCTAATAAAAGGGGCGTATGGATTTTTTTCAAATGATGCTTTGGCCGTTCGCCGCATGCTTGGTGTTAGCCGGAATTCACTGTTATTTGGGGTTGCATGTTTTGCAGCGCCAAGTGATTTTTGTGGATTTGGCTTTGGCACAAATCGCGGCTTTGGGCTGCGCGGCGGCGCTTGTAGCGGGATATGCTCATGATGGGTCTGAATCTTATTGGCTTTCTCTGATTTGTACTTTAATCGGCGCGGCTGTTTTTTCTCTCTTGCGATTGAGAGAGCAGAAAGTATCTCAAGAGGCCATGATCGGAATTACCTATGCTGTGGCGGCTTCTTTGATGGTTCTGTTTTTGAGCCGCTCGGGAGAAGGCGATGAGCATATTCGCGAAGCACTGGTCGGGAATGTGCTTTTAGTCCAGCCCGCGGAAGTTTTTAAAATGTTGGCGCTTTACACCGCAGTTGGTTTATTTCACTTTATTTTCCGTGAGAAGTTTCTGCTGATCTCGCAAAAACCGCGTGAAGCTGAAGAGCGTGGATGGAATATTCGCCTTTGGGATTTTCTTTTTTACGCCTCTTTCGGTTTAGTTGTGACGAGTTCGGTGCGGATTGCCGGGGTGTTGCTTGTGTTTTCGCTGCTTGTGATTCCCGCTTCTGTGGCAGTGCTTTACGCGCAAACCGTTCGAGCGCGGCTTTTGATCGGCTGGGTGGTGGGCGTGTTGGGCAGTTTTTTAGGAATGGCGCTATCTTACTTCGGAGATTTTCCAACCGGAGCCAGTGTGGTTTGTTCTTTGGCGGTGCTTTTAAGCGTGCTGGCTTTTTTTGCTTGGGCGTGTCAAAAAAAGAAAAGCTGAAAAAAGAATTGCCGCCGCAAAAGCGATTGACGCAGCGGTAAAAAACGCGGTTTGCGCGCTGCTTAATTTCCAGATAATTCCGAAAAGCAGACTTGCGGGCAAAGCGGCAAGGCCGATGACGAAGTTAAACCAACCGAAGGCTTGGCCCCGTTCCCCCGCGGGCGCGATATCAACGAGGAAGGCTCGCTCAGTGCCTTCCGTACAGCCTGAAAATAAGCCGAAGACCATGAACAAAATCCAAATATGCAGCGGAGTTGAAGAGAAACCAAAAAGAACGAAAACCAACGCGTAAATAAACCAGCCGTAGAGAATGATTCTTCCGCGTCCGATTCTATCCGACAAAATGCCGAAGGGCATAATCGTCAAAGTTTTAATGATATGCAGGACCATCCAAATTAACGGAATGTGCGCGCGTGGTACGCCACATTCTTCAGCGTAGAGCAGTAAAAAAGCATCCGAAGATGCGCTCAAAGTAAAAATAAACAAAATGCCGAGATAGGCGCCGAGTTTTCCGCGCGGAATAGACCAATTAAATTTTTTCAGCATACGTGTGCTGCTTGTTTTAATTTCACGCACTTTAAACAAGATCAAAAGCACTGCCAAAATACCGGGAATGGCGGCGATCCAGAAAATAACCCGCAAATCCTGCGTGTAATAAGTTAAAAGCAGCCATGCGAAAAGCGGACCCACGGCTGCACCCGCGTTATCCATGGAGCGTTGAAAGCCGAAAGCGCGGCCATGATGCTGGGGATGCGTTGAATCGGCGAGCAGAGCATCGCGCGGAGAAGTGCGAAGACCTTTGCCGGTGCGGTCGGCCGCGCGCACAAGCAGGACTGTCCATGGTCCCTGAGCCAGCGCGATGAAGGGTTTTGAAAAAGAAGAAAGAGTGTAGCCAAACAATACCCATTTACTGCGGTCGCGCGCGTTGTCGGATTGAATGCCCGAATAAAGTTTTAAAAACGAACACAGAGATTCCGCGATACCCTCAATTAAACCCAGAAAGGCGGGCCCGGCGCCCAATGTATGAGTCAAAAAAAGCGGAAGCAGGGGATAAATCATTTCGGTGGAAACGTCGGTTAAAAAACTGACGACTCCGAAGATGATTACATTGGCGGTCAAGCCGTGAAAGAAACGGCTAATAAACTTTTTTAGAATCAAGAGCATCCCACTTTTTTAAAAGCTGAAGACAGTCTGCGCGTTCAAACCCTTTATGCAGCTTTACTTTTAAGCGTCCTTTTTTCTTCAACAAAGCGTTTGAAACACCCAGCTCGTTGAAGCCCCGTTTGGCTACATCGGCAATATTGGTTCCGTAGTAAATGGCTTTGATGCATGCCCAATGAATCGCGGCGAAGCACATGGGGCAGGGTTCGGTGGTGGAATAAATCTCGCAGCCGGTTAAATCGAACGAGCGTAGTTTTTTTGAGGCCAGCCGTATAGCTTGAATTTCAGCGTGACAAGTGGGGTCTTGATTTTTTAATACTTGGTTGTGCGCAGAAGCAATAACCTTGCCATTCTTTACAATACAGGCCCCAAAGGGGCCGCCTTCGCCCTTTTTGATTCCGGCCAGAGCGGAATTAACCGCTATTTTCATAAACTTTTTCATGATTAAAGACTCAGTTTTTTGCGGGCCCGTCTGAAAACTTTTTATAAAACATTAAATAACTATTTCTTATTCAAGACTTTACCTAAACTTGACGTAGAAAGTTATACAGCACAGGAGGCCGTATGAGCATCCAAAGAATTTTTCAGATCGTTTTCTTTTTTACCGCGATTGTTTTTTTACACCGGCATTTTCTTTCCTACACAAATTAGTTTTTATTCCGCTTCTCTGGTTTGCGGCTGCACTTTAAGCTTAGCCGCAAGCTTGGGATGGTATCGCCAATGCCACGGCTCGAAATCGATGCCGTGCGGATTCCCGCGAGGGTAAGACAGTGTGAATCCATAATCTACCGCGTTTTTCAGCATCCACTTATATTCCGGTAAAGCCTCATAATCTTTTGTGTCGGGTTCTCCGTTAATTCCATCTTCATTAATCAAATCAATCGCGTGGTAAGTTTTTAAATTGTGTTCGCTATATCCCGGAAGCGCGTTGAGTTTCGCGGTTTCAATCAATGAGTAATTATGCTCCCGAAGATATTTGATGAAATTATAAAGATGATAAGGTTTTCCGCGGTGCGCCGACTCAATATAAAACCGCTTCCCAAGATCTTTTTCCATTGCGAGCATCATTTTTTCATAGGCGGCATACGCTTCCGGTGAAACGGCTTGAGGCGGCAAAGACGTGCGCTTGCCGTCCAGTTTGATTTTCTGTCCCGTAATTTCTTTGAAAGGCTTGGCGTTCTTTTCTTCTTTTTGGCGCGGAGTCCGCACGCCAAGCTGTTTGGGTTTCAGATCCTGAATTTTTTTGAGGAGCTTTTTTTCTTTTCTATCCAGCGGTGCGTAAAGCTCGTCAAAAGTCAGCAGATTGGCGTTGTTCCGTTTCTTTTTTTCTTCGATCAGCGGAGTCAATTTTTCAAGAAAGGAGTCGACGATGCGTGCTTCTTTGTCAGAAAGCCTCTCGACATTTAAAGCGTAAAGAGCGGATGTTCCGGAAAAAATAAATGCAAAAACAAGGCAGAGTGTTTTTGTGTGCATGAGGTTTTATCTTAAAGATTAGAGGTTTGTTGCTTTTTGAGAACGGTGGATTGTTTTTTGCGCGTAGAGCTCTTTATCCGCGCGGGCAATCAGCTCTTCAATCGAGCATGGGTTCGAAGGGTCAAAGAAAGCGGCTCCAAGGCTGATTTGTAATTTGTAGGAGTAGTCTCTCAGGGCGTTGTTTTTTTTGAGCTGGTTTTGCAGGTGGTCCAGCAGCGCAGACAGGCTGGCGTGAGAAGCTTCAAGCGCAATTACGGCAAACTCATCTCCGCCGATGCGGGAAATGATGTCTGATTTCCTGAATGTGCTTTGCAGCATTTGCGCCATGCGCTTAATGGCGCGGTCGCCCTCGAGATGTCCCATCGTGTCGTTAATTTTTTTAAGTTCATCCATATCCATGACAAACAGCCAGAATCCGCGCTTGTGGCGGAGAGAAAGCCGGATTTGTTCATCCGCCAAAAGCCAAAGTCCGCGGCGATTGTAAAGCTGAGTTAGTTCGTCTGTGAGTGATAAAGCCACCATGATTTGGCGGATGCGCGTGCGTTCAAACGAAAAGACATAAACGGCCAGCAAAAAGCCGAGCAGAATCCCGATGACAAAGACAGCGGGGGCTTCCCAGCGGTAATGGTTTTTTTTAAAAACAGAGGTGCTGCTGGAAATAACCGTCCAGTAATGTCCGGCGACTTTGATTTCTGATTGAACAGTCCACGGTCTTTTTGTTTTGTCATAAGTCTGAGGGTTGTAAGTGTAAATGAGTTTGTTTTTGTCGCGTATTCCCTGCGCGTAAATTCTGAGTTCAAGCTCAGAGGTTTTAAAGTTTTTAAGCGCGGATTCCAGCATTTTGCGGATGTGAAAAGAGGCAATCAAATATCCGGCGATATTTTCTTTGCGGTCTTCAAAAGAATTGAGCACCGCGTCTTTTTTGTAAACAGGAGAAAAAACCTGAAAACCGTTGCGGGACGCGGCGGGCTCATTTTCAAACTGAGGAAGATTCATGATCATGGTTGCCGCGGGCAAGCCTGTTTCAAGCGCTTTTCTCATGGCTGCTTGCGTGATGGAATATGAATTTTGATCCAGTCCGAGAATATCGCTGTTTCGATTGAAGGGCTCGACAAAAAAGACAGGGAAGTATTCTTCCCGTTCCTGAACCGGAACCATCAGTCCGCGGTGGTCATATTGTTTCAGTTTGTAATCGGGGATTCCTTCCGCGGCCGCGGATTGAGAAAGCTCCAAAAGCTGGTTTTGTGAGGCGCGGGGTGACCAGCCGAGCATAT
Source organism: Candidatus Multiplicimicrobium inquinatum (assembly GCA_002344825.1). Taxonomy (GTDB): domain Bacteria; phylum Omnitrophota; class Omnitrophia; order Omnitrophales; family Aquincolibacteriaceae; genus Multiplicimicrobium; species Multiplicimicrobium inquinatum. Next base: position 5,772 of record DDUN01000071.1, read on the forward strand.
AAATATCAGGGCGGCGTTTAAAAATATTTTTTGCAAATTGTTTGAATTCGGACCGCTCTACTTGCTCGCTTGCAGCGTAAAAACTGCTTAGCTCGTTAAGCACCTGAAGATTGTTTTCGAGAGAGTCTTTTAAGGTGACGACGATATTATTCGACAAATGTTCAAATTCATTTTGAAGCCGCGCTTTTTCAAGCTCCTGCATTTTGATGAAAGTAACGCATGTTACTACGATGCTGATAATCAGAACGAGAATGGAGGGGCGATGCTTGAAAAAAGAAGTTTGCCGCTGGTCGACCAGCATTGCAAGATCCCGTTTTTGGGGTGAGGCTTGGTTCATCGTTGAGTTAAGTTTACCCTATATAAATAATTCCTGCCAACGCAAAGCATAAACTTCATTTCCTTACTGATGGAAGGGTCTCAATGAGGAAATGAAATTAATTCTGAGGGCCTGAAAAAATTTTTAATCCGGCCGCGCCGAAGAGAATCAGGCTGATACAAAAAATTCGAAAGCCGTGTGCCGGTTCTTGTAAAAAGAAGATGCCGATCAAGGCGGTGCCGGCGGTACCGATGCCGCCCCACACCGCGTAGGCTGTTCCAATAGGAATGACTTTCGCGGCCTGAGCCAGCATCCAAAAACTAACTGCCATGACGGCAATAACGATTAACGAGGGAATCCATTTCGTGAAACCTTCCGTATACTTCAGTCCGACGGCCCAAATGATTTCAAGAACACCTGCGCCGAGGAGGAAAAGCCAAGCGGAAACAGATGTCCCTGTCATTTTTTAAGCAATAACCGCTTCAGCTTCGATTTCGATCAGCATATCGGGGTCAATCAGTTTGCTGACCTCGACCATGGTGGTTGCCGGACGGCCTTTACTGAAAAATTCGCCGTGCGCTTTGCCGACTTGTTCCCACTGGGAGATGTCTTTCAGGTACATGCGGGTACGTACAACATCTTCCATTTTTGCGCCGGCTTGCTTCAAAGCATGCTCAATGTTTTTTAAAGTTTGAACCGTTTGAGCGTAAGGATCGCCCTTGCCCACAAGCCCTTCCGGAGAAGAAGCGGTTGTTCCTGAAACATGCACCACATTGCCGATTTTTACCGCGCGGGAATATCCGATAATGGGCTCCCATTTTCCGCCTGTTGAAATATTTTGTCTGCTCATTTTGCTCTCCTTTTGATAAATAAAATTGCGAGGTGCAGATTTTAGCACCGGACGCCGTCCAAGGGGAGAGGTTAATCGGAAGAATTTTATTTTAACCCCTCCCCTTGGACGGCGTCCGGTTGTACAATGCGCCCTATGAACTTTGATCCCTCGGAAAAACTCAGTGAAAGCGAAATTGAAGATACCTGGTCGGTTCTCTCGGCCGACGAGCGGGCGGAAGCTTTTTGTCTTTTAGGCCGCGAAGAAGCGCAGGATTTTTTTCTTAAAATTTCCGTGGATGACCGCGCGCAAATTATCCGCCGTTTGCCGGAAGGCGAAAAGCGGCTTTGGCTGCGTTTGCTCGCGCCGGATGATGCCGCCGATTTGATTCAGCATTCTCCCGATGAAGAGCGGAGCATGCTTCTGAGTTTGCTCGATGACCAAAACCGCCGTGAAGTGAATGTCCTTTTGACTTATAAACAGGATGTCGCCGGCGGACTCATGAACCCGCATTTCGCGCGCGTGCCGCCTGATTTAACCGCGGATGAAGCCATTCGCTACCTTCGTCTTCAGGTTCAAAAGCATTTGGAAAATATTTACTATGTTTATGTTCTAGATGAAGCGCAAAAGCTTTTGGGAGTCGTTTCTTTTCGTGATTTATTTAAAGCCACGCCGGATAAAAAAGTCCGCGACATTATGAAAGTGGAAGTAACCACTGTTTCTGAAAATCAGGATCAGGAAGCGGTCGCAAAAATCTTCTCACAAAGAAAGTTTTTTGCTCTGCCCGTTGTCGATGATTTTCATCGCCTCAAAGGAATTATTACCGCCGACGATATTCTGCATGCCGTTCAGGATGAAGCGACCGAAGATATTCAGAAGTTGGGCGGTATGGAAGCTTTGGATAAGCCGTATATGCAGATGGGCTTTTGGGAGATGCTTAAAAAACGCGGCGTTTGGCTTGTTGTTCTTTTTCTCGGCAGTATGTTGACCGCGACCGCGATGGCTTTTTTTGAACATGAAATCGCGCAGGCCGTGGTGCTTGCACTTTTTGTTCCTCTTATTATTTCAAGCGGCGGAAACTCGGGTTCGCAGGCCGCGACGCTGGTTATTCGCGCGATGGCGCTGGGAGAGTTTCAGCTGAGAGATTGGTGGCGAATCGTGCGCCGTGAAATTTTAATCGGTTTCGGGCTGGGGATTATTCTCGCCGTGCTGGGACTTCTACGTATTTTAGCCGCGGATTATTTCTTTCACTCGTACGGTGACCACGCCTTTCTGCTTTCTTTTGTCGTAGCGCTCAGTCTTGTCGGAATTGTTGTGTGGGGGACACTAATGGGATCGCTTTTGCCCTTTATTCTGAAAAAATTTAACTTCGATCCCGCGAGCGCTTCCGCGCCTTTTGTGGCAACACTTGTGGATGTTTTCGGAATTGTGATTTATTTTTCGATCGCCGCGCTTATCCTCAAAGGAAGCTTGCTTTAGTCTTCTCTCGTCTGCCCTCTAAGAACTAAGCTGGAAAAGATAATATCGCTATATTTTGGATGTTTTTACTATAAGCAATATTTTGGTTTTGTGTTTTGAACCAAGTATCTTTATAACTAGCAGAAGACTTATGAAAAAAGAAAAAAAACTTATTCAATGCGGTTGGGTTTGGAGCTTGCTCATTCTGGTTGTGGGGGCGCAAATGCCGGCTGGAGCAGAAGAGGTCGCAACACAGGCAGGGAATGGAAACTTTGTACCGGTGATCAGTTCGGACGATATTTCGAGTGCGCCGCCGAAGAATAATGCTTTGCCGCCGTCAAACCCAGAAAATGTGTCCGCTGTTACCTTGCCTTCAGACAATCCTGCTGAGATTGGGGCAGGATCTCCTTCCGTCAAAGATGTTTTAGGGGGGCTTGGCCTAAATGAAAAAGAAACTCAAGCTTTCTTAAACAACATAGAGTCTGTTTTGAAAAGCATCGATCAAGCTTTGAACTCTAAGACCCCTGCGAATTATGAGACCGTGGAAAAGCAATTTGAAGGATTGTCAGGCTTTGCATCGAGGCATAGTGACAATGAAAATGTCATCGAAGCCGTAAGTGTTGTCATCAGTGCCTTTTTCGAGAAAGCCGAAAGGAAAGCGGCTCTTTCTGAGCGGGATTCCGATGGTTCTCTTCTTTCGGAGAGTAAAAATTTATTGCAGGATCTTTTGGATTACGAAAATGACAAAAAAGATCGCGCTGAGATGTCCGCGAATCCTTCTTTCGCTTCCGGAGCAGAAATGGTTGATTCTTCGGAAAGAGTGAAACACAGAGAGCAGGTGATGGAACAGGTTTTGGAAATCCTGCGCAAAGGGGCTGTTGACTCTCAGTCGCCTGCTGTTTCGCGCGCCATTTATCGCAGTTGGTATTTGTCGGTTTCAAAAAAAGCCCGTGATTTGCGTTTCAGCCGTTTGCGTGCGATGATGTTACGTCAACAAAATGCTGAAACACCCGTACCCGCAATTTAACGGCTGTCCTGGTTATATCCGCCGCATCTTCTTTTTTTTAGCAGTCCTTTTTTTTCTGCCCGTTTCCCTTTCTTTTTCTCAAGAGCCTGATTTAAAAACCTTGCGTGCTGAGATTGTGCAAATGGCTGAAAAAATGAATATCCATGAACAAAGCGACGAAATGAAAATTTTACCGCGCATGGAAATGGCTGTGGCAGCCGAAGAGCAAGGTAATGCGGCCTTGGCACTTGAATTGCTGGAGTCTTGCCGGTTTGACTTGAATTTTATGGAGAGTCAGCGCGCTTTTGAGTCGGAACAGTTTTGGCCTCGCCAGGCTTGGCTTGAAATCATTTTTGATTTATTGCGAAGCTATGTCTTGATTGCGATTCTGGCGCTTATCTCCGTCAAGCTTTCATTCTTCAGAAGAAAAGAAGCCTTTGCGCCGGTTCTTGCTCAATGGCCGACAGCGGGATGGCTTACCGCCGCCGGATTTTTATTCGGAACTTATGATTTGATGCGCTTTGGCTCTGCAGCCTCGAGCTATTTTGATCTGCAAATTGTTTTTGCGGTTTGTGCCGGTCTTACGGGAGGGGTGCTTCCGGGGTTGGTCTGCGGCATTATTTTTGCTTTACTGCGGGTGCTTTTGCAGCCTCAAAACTGGATGATGGCAGCGGTATTAGCCGGAGCCGGGCTGTTTGGGGCCTTCTTTTTTTATGCCGCGCGGCGCTTTGGAAAAATACTTCTTTGGTCAGCTTGCGCCGGTCTTTGTGCTGGAGCCGCCCACGCGGCGGTTGTTTTCATCAGCCCCGCTTGGCCGCGGGAGTATGCTCTTTTCGCTGCCGGTTGGACAGGTCTTGCTGAGGCTTGCGGCATTATTCTTTTCACCGCCGTTGCGCTTGCTCTTTTACGTGATGAAAAACAAAAAGCCGCGGAAAAGGAACTTCTGCAGAGTAAATTACTGCTGCTTCAGACTCAAATTAAACCGCATTTTCTTTTTAATGCGCTTAATACCATTGCCGCAGTGAGTTCCCGAGAATCTGCTTCGCAAACGCGGGGATTAATCGAAAAATTGGCGGATTTTTTCAGGCTTTCCCTGCAACATGGGCGCGATCAAATTACATTGAGCGAAGAAATGAATTTTGTGGACGCTTATATTGATTTGGAGAAAGCCCGGTTCGGAGACAGTTTGAAGATTGAAAAAAAATTTGAATGGACGGAGCGCGCTCAAGAGTTAAAGGTCCCGGCACTTTTAATTCAGCCGCTGGTGGAAAACGCGATTCGGCATGGGGTTCGAAAAAAAACGGAAAAAGGAACGGTTTGTGTCGATATTTTAGAAAGCGAAAATGACGTTGAAGTTTCAGTTCGGGATGATGGCACCGGAATGGCACCGGAAAAGCTGGCGGCTTTGCAAAAAGGCGAAGCCGTGCGGGGAGAAGGTTTGGGGATTGGATTAGGAAATATCCGGCAACGGATACGGCAGACTTTCGGAAAAAAAGCGGAGATGCTTTTTGAATCTTCCGTCTCGGGAACGCGTGTTACTTTAAAATTACCGCTTAAGGGGAAATGATGCCCAAGATTAAAGTTTTGCTTGCGGATGATGAACCGCTTGCGCGCGAAGATCTCGCGCGGATGATCTCGGACGAGACTGACTTTGAAGTCACCGGACAAGCAGGAGATGGCCGACTAGCGCTTGAGTCGGTGCGCCGATTGAAGCCGGACGTTGTTTTTCTTGATATTGATATGCCTTTTTTGAACGGCATTGAAGTCGCGCTTGAGCTGGCGAAAGATCCCGCGCCGCCGCTCGTTGTTTTTTCCACCGCTTTTGACCAATATGCCGTGGATGCTTTTGAGGCCAATGCGCTTGATTATATTTTGAAGCCCTGCCGGCAAGACCGCCTCAAAAAAGCCCTCGAAAAAATTAAGAAACATTGTCTTGCGGGGCAAAAGCAAACCGGGCTGGGGAAGCTGGAAGGGTCTTTTTTAAAGAAAGGATTGATTCAGAAAATTGCCGCGCGGCAAAAAAATTCCAAAGAAAAAATGGTTCTCGACCCCGATGAAATTGACTTTTTTCACGCGGAATCAGCCGAGGTTTTTGCGTATGTGAAAGGACAGGACTTTATTGTCAGCCTAACCTTAAAAGAGCTTGCGGAAGGGTTGGAGACGCGTGGGTTTGCGCAATGTCACAAAGCTTATCTTGTGAACTTATCGCGCGTTCAAAAAATCAGCCCTCTTTTTAGCGGGAATTATCAAATTATTCTTAAAACCTCCGAGGCCCCCAAAGTTCCTCTTTCTCGGCGCTATGCCGGCCATATCCGTTCTCAGCTTGGCGGTTGGTAAAGGATTAGAAGCGGACAAAAGTCCAAAATAGCCAAGTATTCGGCTTACCGCTTATTCAAAGATTTTACCGCTTATCGCCGCTTTTCGACCTCTTATCGAGTTTGTTTCGACTTTAATAAAGACTTCCGCCATCTTTCTATTAGGAAATAACAATGGAGGATGCAGATATGAATACTTTAAAGCTGAACGTAAAAATTTATAGCATTGCCACAGTCATCATTTATTTTTTTACAAATGTGACTCCGCTTCTCGCGGCGGATTCCCAGCCGATTCAACAAGACGGCAGCGGCCAGTTTGTTGCCGTGGCTGATCCTGATAACCAGTTTTACGACCGTAATTTCGGCGCTCAAATGGGCCAGGCGTCGGCGTTAGACGAATTTGAAAATGCGGGCGCTTTGAGCGTCGCGACGGAAAGCGTGGAAAGCGTAGAGTCTGCGTCTACCGGCCATTGCATGGCCTTTACCCCGGAATGCGGGTATGAGAATGCTCCCGAACCCGTGATTGCGGAGGAACCGCCTGTTATTGATTTGGGCGAACCCGTCGCCTCTGAAGAGCAAGTCGAGGTGCATGTTGTTTTAACGGATAACACGCAGGCTGAAACCCCGATTTATAAGACCACGGTGCGTGAAAGCGTGGAATGCGTCACATCGCCTTGCTTTGATACAACCGACACTTATTATGCTGCGGATGGAACTTTGTTGGGCACAAGACAGCGTGATTCGCGCGAACCCGGTGCCGGCGAACTTTGGAGAACCGCGGACGGCGAAGAAATTCGTTTTGTGAGCGGAACGCTGAAAGACAAAAATTTTGTTCTCGAGCGCGGCGGTTATTTTTATGCCGTTCAGAAAAACGAAGACGGAACCTATAAGGCTTCAGAACCGCTCAAGCTTGCTGCGGATGAAGACCCTGAAGTTGATTTTTATCTTGGCAAAGCGAAATATGCGCACTCAAAAAATACATCAAACACAATGTGCACAATGGGGATACCGCCATCGTGTTATGGTACGGATTCTGTGGAAGCGGATTATTACGATGACCAGGGCGTTTATTTGGGCAAGAAATTTGTTGTCACCACGTATCATGGGTATGACAGCACGACGAAAACGGTATGGCAGGAAGCCGTTCCGCCGAGCCCCGCTAAAATAGCTGAGCGCACGGCTGTTTTGAGCTTGGTGAATGATTTTGGCATGCCTTTGTATAAGATTTTAAGTCACTTGCGCAGCGGGTTGATTACGATTGCTGTGGATTTAGCTCAATTGACGATTGTCGTCAAGATTGACCCGAGCGTAGAACGGCCTGCCGGCGCGATTAATTTATTTGATCCGCTTGGTTCCGATCCATTACCTTCCGAAATTAATTACACACTCGGCAAAAGTCAGCGTATTTTTATTCAGGCTCCATGCGTTGCTTCTGCGGAAGGTGTGGCCAATTGCGCGAATGAACCGAATCCGGATTATTTTTTAAAGAAAGCTCATTTTAATGTGGGCAATAAAATGTTTGAAGCCAATTATTTGCCCGAACTTAAAACAGAATTAGGCATCATTCGGCTCGAAGGGCCGGGCGATAATCGTCTGCGCTCTGTTGTTGTGACCACCAGTGTTCCTTATCCGTGCAGCGGCGAAGTCTGTATTTTGATTATGTCAACGTCAGTGGGACAAATGACTTATCAGTATTCTGAAGATGGCCGGAAAGTAGAAGTTCAATATGGGTTTCCAATGGAAGGAGAGACCCGCATGTCTTTTAGCAGAACCCTTACGTTGGAGCGTTATCAAGACGCTTATCGTATTACCGAGATTCGTGATTACGATGGCGAGGGCAATTTGGCGGTGATCAGCCATTTCTCTTATCCGTCACAAAAGGGCTGGCCGTATCAAATATATGATCATGACATGAAGATTACCCGGACGGATGCGCACGGAAATGTTCTTTCGGTAATTAAGGTGGGCGGACGCCTCTTTTATTTCAAACCTATCTTGATAGATGGGGCTGAAACTTTCGTTGCCGAAGCGAGAGGGCTTGTGGCTTCTATTGCCTGGGCGAATGGAAAAGAGGAGGTTGTTAAGTTTGAAACGCTCGAAGAGCTTTTAAAGATCGCCGCAAAGGGAGAGGAAAATATCCTTCCGCCGCTTGTTTTGCAAATGGTTAACGCATTGAAAGCCGCTTTTGGGCACGGATACCAAGTTAGCGTAAGCAAGGGCAAGAACGGCAATTACATGATTGATATTTCTTCGCTGATGTGGCCGTCACATTTGACGCAATTAAGTTTTTCAGTCAATGCACACGGCGAAATCTTAAGAGATTTTGGTTCTGTGACTTATTCCGGGAATGGGGGCGGGTCGGTATCGGTTCGTTTCGATGTGATGTTTGCGATTATGGAGCGAATTGTACCTGGCAAGGCAATTCTTTGGCCTGGACCGATTGAAATAGAGCCGATTGAATTAAAGTCAATTCTTAACGATGATAACGCGTTTGTTCTTCCTCGCGACGAAAACGATGCAGATATAGCGGGCATTAAATTTCCTGAATATACAATGCCTCCTTACGAATACAAATGGCAGAATCAGGTCATTAACTTTCTCTTGGAAATGAGAAATGTAAATGTTTCCCGGGTTTTGAACCATTTTGATTTTCGGGATGATCAAACACTTCCCTCCGGCAGTGTTTCGTTCACCGGTAAGGTGACGATTCTCTTTTCTTATAACGGAGCCAAGTATATGGCGACTCGTTTTGAAGACGGGCAGTTAATTGTCTCACGCGCGCATGCAACAAACGACCCGGCCGCAGAGGGTGTTTTTGGTGTAAAACCGGTTTATGAGCAGGTCGTTTTTGCGACGGAGAAGTGCATGGCAATCGGCTGCATCGCGGTGGGAACAACTTCTTATTTTGATGAAAATGGCAATTTGATCGGAACCCGCCGCTCTTCGGGATCGTCGCTTGAGCTTTCTGATGTGTGGAAAGATGCCAATGGAAAGGAAGTGGCGCGAACCACCTATTCTCTTGCTGGGCCTTTAGCAGAGCCCGAGCAAGACCTTGCGATTCAAGCCCTGGGTCTTGATTCGGCTGAAACAGGGGATTTGCATAAAACAACCACTGCGATTATTTTCAGCTGCGAAGAAGGTTCATGCGCTCCGCGGAATGTGATGATTGAATCTCTCTTCTCAAATTCAGGAACTGTCGGCTCGAAATGGATATTCAGCGACCGCATTGAATTTAAAGATGCGGCCGGCAATCTTAAGCAAACGCTGGAGTTAGTCAGCGACCCTGATGAGCTTGGAATGGTGCGCGACTTACTTGTGAACCGCACCGCGCAATATCGCTCGGCATTCTGGACGATGTGGGAGCAGGTGAAAGGACAGGCGATTTATATTGCTGAGTATGATGATGAAGATGAGAAAGAAAAGCGCAAGAAACAGGCCGCGGCTTAAGCGCGGGGCGGTGACTTATGAAAAACAAAAATAGAAAAACAACGAAGCAAAGCTTAAGAAAAACGACAAGCTCTTTACTGTTACGATTGCGTCTTTTGCCGACTGTTCCCGCCTTGTCCCTGTTCGTTCTGGGCGGGAACAGTCACGGCTTGAGTTCGGCAGTTCATCAAAATGGAAAGCCCGCTTAATTTGAGTTAACAGCCGTGAAGTTTAGAGCGGAAGAGATTCAGCTCTTGGAGTGAGCAATTCTCTGCGAGTGGTAAATTCCGTTGTGGCCGGAAAATAAATAACTCATGACGCAGCCAATACCCGCGTAAACTCCGATTTCAGCGCCGAACATTTCCATCGCAAGCAAAATACAGCAAAGCGGCGTGTTCGCGGCTCCGGCAAACACCGCGACAAATCCGACCCCCGCCAAAACCGCGGTGGGCAAAGTCATGATATAGCTCAGCGCATTGCCCAAAGTCGCACCGATGAAAAAAAGCGGAGTGACTTCGCCGCCTTTGAAGCCTGAACCAAGTGTTACTCCCGTAAAAAGTGTTTTTGCTAAAAAGTCTTGAATGGGGAGGTGGCTTTCAAACGCATCCTGCATGACCGGAATACCAAGCCCTAAGTAGCGGTGAGTTTGAAAAGCACCCGCTAGCAAAATAATAAAAATGCCTCCAAAAAAAGGACGGAGTGGAGCATAGGCGATATATTTTTTAAACAGGTTTGTGAATTTATGAACAACCCAGCTAAACCCTGAGCCGGCAAGTCCGAACAAGGCTCCGGCAATCGCGATTTGAAGCAGGTGAAACCAAGTCATCGCGGGTATGAAAGGAACTTGATACACGGTATGTTGAACGCCCCAGGCAAGCGTAACCAAATGCGCGATTAAAGCGGAAATGAAACAAGGGAAAATCGCGTCGTAGCGAAGGCGTCCGATCGCGAGCACTTCCAGCCCGAAAATTGCGCCGGCAAGCGGAGTGCCAAAAACAGAGGCAAAGCCCGCGCTGATTCCGGCCATCAGCAAAATGCGGCGATCATCGGGAGATAGTTTGAGAGGCTGGGTGAGTTGATCTGCGAGTGATCCGCCCATTTGTATAGCCGTTCCTTCGCGTCCCGCGGATCCGCCAAACAAATGTGTCGCGAGCGTCCCGAAGAGAACCAGCAAAGCCATGCGCAGGGGGACGATGCTTTTCGGGGTATGAATTTCTTCGAGCAAAAGATTGTTGCCTGCTTCGACTGACTTGCCGATTTTGTGATAAATCCAGCCGATGAATAAGCCGCCCAGGGGAAGAAGAAACAAGAGCCAGCCATGGTTTTCGCGCAGCGCGGTTGCCCGGTCAAGCGCGGTAAGGAAAAGCGCGGAAGCACTGCCGGCAAGCAAGCCGATCAAAATAGAAATCAGGGACCAGCGAAAAAGACTTCGCGCGATTTCTGCCCGGGCGGATAAAGGCGATTGCGTCATGAGGGATAGAATAGCACCGCGCGCCCTATCCGTGAATAGGTCTAAGTCATGTTTTTTTAGCCCGG
>DDUN01000024.1:0-8719 GCA_002344825.1 Candidatus Multiplicimicrobium inquinatum
ATCCGCAATCGCATAACGCCCCATGCTGATGCCTATACTTTCAAGTTTGTCGTCATAACTCGGCGATCCATATTGCAATGTCGTGATTAAATTTCCGTCTGTATCCACGACATAAATTTCCGTGCTGATTAAATCCGTCAGCGCGCGGGCATCAAACAAATTTTTTAAAAAAGGGAAATTTCCGGCATCGCGGGTTGAAAGCAAATAAAACTTCTCGGGCCAAACCACGCCGAAAAACTCCAGCCAATGTAAAAATACAGGTAAGCGGTTGCGGACAATCTCTATCGGTCCGTGGTATTCCACTTCGGAAATTTTTCCGGGACGAACAACAAATTCGGCCTCAGGATCATTGAGCGCTTGAAGAAAACTCTTCGGATCAGATCCCCGCATTTCGGAACGAAAAGAATCGCTAACCTTTATCGAGACAGGGGGTTCGTCATGAATAACTCGAGTAGCAGTCGGATCGGGAGCCATATCCAAAATCCATTCCCGATCAATCTTGGGATCAAAAACTTCGGTTAAGTCAGAATTTTTAACACGGTAATCGGCCTGACGCATTAAGTCCCAAACTGTATCAATCCACTGCTTGCGATCCGGACGCGCAAATCCCCGACGAATCCAAAAAGCTATTTTTTGCTGAAATGTTCCGCCCGCCCCCTGACTTTGCCAAATCTGAGACTGCTCGCTCATCACAAATTGTTGCGTTCCGGACGCGGGAATTGAAGCTAAAAATGCTTCAATTAAGTCAGCGCTGCTCACAGGAAATGCAAACCGCCGGCCGCGCTGACTTCGCATCGAAGGCATAACGTCAAAACCCACCCGTATTTTTTCCCACTGTTCTTTTTCAGGGTCGAGATAACTCACAATTCCATACGCGGCAATTTTTGTATCGCTCCGCTGGTTTTCAAAAGAAATGATGTGAAAGTAAATTAGTTTTCCGGTGTCATCTGATCGAAGAATGCGATAAATGCTCGCATCACGATCTATGCCGTCACCCCCATGCACACTTATTTCCGCTTTTTGAGCTTTTGCCTTGCCTGTCCCCGCCATTTTTTTCATATCCCCAATATGATCAGGGTTAAAATGCTTATCCAGCCCCTCCTCTGTCGCAATTGTGGCGCGAAAAACTTTCAAAATATTTTGCGTTTCGCTTGTGTCAATATCTTGCCATTGAATGGCCATGCTTTTTTGCTTAATTCCTTCTCTGATTTTTTTGCGTTCCGCGTCCGCACGGACGCTTCGACCCACATTCCAAGTTACTTCTGTTTTTTTCGAGAGTCTGTAAATAAACCAAGTCACAAGTCCAAAAATCACAGCGACAAGCAGGCTCCATACACCTGTTCGCACAGCCTCTTGCCGCGTCTGCAAAGAAGCGGCGCGAGTCTGCTCAAGCTGATTTTTAACCGCGTTACCGCGCTCATGCACTTCTTGAAAAAGGCTAAAAATCGGTCCCTTGCGTTCAATTTTCTGGGCGGGCGGCACGACACGGCTTGAGTCAACCACAAGCGCTGCCGGAAGCCCTTCTCCCTCAGAACGCTCCGCTGTGTCAGGCGCCTCGGCAAGAGTTTTGGCTGTCATCGCCGTCAAACCGGCAGTCATCACATAAGATAGAAACACTTTGAGCGAACCGCCCCGATTCTGCGTCCTCGATTCGGAACGGAAAGGGTTTTTATTATCAAGGAAAAGGTTAGTTTCATTGATCATGATAGCGAGAATCAGAGAGCTTACTTTCCCGTTCGCGGTATTGAGTCCGTCTATATATTGCAAAGCGGCGCGGGCGGCAAACGGGTTTCCTCCAAAGTTTTTCAATTCTAAGTCAGGCGCGTCTCCCGCCATCGTCCGCATTTCAGCGATACTTTTCAAATGCCGATTAAGCGGACGAAGCAAATTCTGAAACACAGAAACAACGGAAGATTCCGTTAAAAGAGATCTTTGATTTAAAAAAATCAGCGTTTGCAAAACCGCATAAGCCGCGCCATAAATGTCGAATCCGTTTTCATCCAACCAACGGTCTTCGTTTTCCGAATCTGAGACATAATCGGCAAATGTCTGCGCGGCTTCCGACAAATCAACCAAATAGCGATCTAAAGCTCCCTCCGCTAAAATCTCGATATCAAGTATTTTGGACGCCCGAGATTGCATGTCGATGACAAGCTGATTCAGCTTCGCGTCCTGAATTCCTTTCAAATTACCCCATTCCATCGGGTAAACGGCGGTGGGAAGCCTGCCCGAATAGCGTTCTGAGATCAATTGAGTAATCGAATCGTAAATATCTTCACGGCCTTTTTGATCTGCTCCAACGGGCCCCATCCATGCAAGGACATCCCTCAATAAATTGAGCGCTTCATCTTCAAAATGACCTCGCACCAAACCTTCAAACGGAGGCGCACGGTAACGGTCCGTTTCGGCAAGACGGCGCATGATCAAATACAAAATTTCACGCACACTTGCTTGAGCGTTTCTTTCCATGCGTTTAAGCGCCTCGGACAAAATTTCACGCCGCTCCTCGCCGCCGTAAGATGTTTTGAATTGATCCAGAAAAGGTTGAATGTAAGAGCGAAACTCCTCTTCGCTGAACTGATAACTTTCGCGGAACGCGCTAAAATCAGGGAAATATTTTGAACGGAAAGCAATTTCAACAACACCCAGCCGCTGAGAGGAACCGACGGATTCCTGCCACACATCTTCCGGTAAATTCAAAGCCGGTCCTCGGGGGCTTTGATCATTCTCCAAAATTTCCCGCGCCGCTTGCTCAATGATCGGAATAAAACCGCGGGCTTGAATGCGAAAGCGGTTAGCGTAAAAACTTTCTTTTAAATTATCAAGCCAGCCGGAAAAAAAGCTTTTTAGATCACTGTAGATTTTCCACGCCAAAAAATAAATAGTCCCGGCTCCGGCAGCTCCGACAGAAGCTTCCTCCATCGGCATTTTTGTGAAATACGCATAAATAAAAATACCCGCTTGCATCCCTAAGGGCAAAAGATATCCAACGGTCCTTAAAAAACCCCAAAGCAAAAATCCAAAACCTACTTTCAGGTTATTCCAAATCAAGCTCGGTAAGAAAAGCGTCTCATCCGACAACTGTCCGCTGAGATTAAGCGCCGCATCGAATTCTTCCCGACTCATCAATTCTATTTTTTCATCAAGCTCGGCCCGCTTCGGATGCGCTTTCCACCAAGCCTCAAATTTTTTAGCGGGAAGCTTGGCGTCCCTAAGCAATTCCTCTACCCTTGAAAAAAAGGCATCGGCTCCGGGTGATTGTTTAAAGCTGTCAGGCAAAGTAAATGTCTCCCTGACTTCGGAACGGTCTTTTCTTTCTTTATTCGCCGCGTGCACAAATAAGTCTCCCGTAAGCGAGCGAAGGTAGCCTAACCGTGCGTCATTCATGCGCGCCGCTAATTCAAAATCACCCGTATAAACCTCACGCACACCGGTTTCATTTTCATTTAAATAACCCGTTATTCCCAAATGCGTCAAAATGCTTTCAGCATATCGAATAGCGGGATACTCGCTTAACTTCATCTCACGGACAGAGTCGATTGGTTCGCTAGTGCCGGGGATAATATCCATGCCACCCACACTGTGGTGATAGTTTAAAAACCTGCGGGGATCAATCAGGGCAATCAAAGAACGCCATGCGGTTTCCGAATCATCCGGCAGCGAGTACGGTTCGTGCACCCTCCAAAGCGTATCCAACGAAAGCTGTTCCGAAAAAGTAGTACGGCTGTATTCCGATTGATACTCATCCGCATCAAGCAAATCTCCGACATCCAACACAACAACGCGGCCGTTTCTGGTCACGCCGATATCAATCAAAAAGCCGTTTGGCTTTGAAAAAAAGCCAAGTTTGAGAAGCCGAACATAAAGATCAATGTAGCTTTTCAAAATCTCATTGATTTCACTGAACCTTTCTTCGGGAGAACTTGACTCACGCTTGATTCGCGCGATTCGGTCTGCAAGCGTTTCTACTTTTTCCTGAATAACGGCAAACGGAATAACCTTGGGACCTTCCGGAAGATTGATGGTTAAATCATAGATGGGTAAATAACCAGCGACATTGTCGCCCAAAATATCCTGAAATTCTGCGTATTTTCTCCGCGCATCTTCATCCTCGACCTCTTTAATGACAATTTCATTTCCATGAATGAGTCCCGAATAAACTTCGGATTGAGAACCACGCGCCAAGGGGTGAAGCTCCCCCTCCTCAAGTTCCTTTCGCACTGCATTTTCTCCGGCAATCTGAATTTGGCGGTCAATTTCCAAGGGGTTTAGATTAAATTGACGGAGGATCTCGGCAATCGGCTCTTGGGTGATCATACCGCGGTAATAAGCCTCTAAAAGAAATTCGGGATTGAGCGTTTGAGCAGTCAACTGCGCCAAAAACCGGGCAAGAGGATTCTGCTCAGCCTGCGGCGCACTTTCACTGTCACGCATCCCGGGTGATTCCCCTTTCGCTTCAGCCATCTCTTGATCCGTATCACGAGCCCCGGAGCGAAGTTGATTTAAATGAGTCTTGAGTCCCGCATAAAACTTGGTATGGATATACTCTATTGATTCCTGCTCACTCATTTCTGGTGAAGCATCATCCACAAAAATAAAAGTTTTGGGATCGCTCTTTTTTTCATCTATCAGAGGCTGAGTCAGCCGTTCAAAGTCTTTCATGCGGGTTTCAAATTTCTGCAACTGCACTTCAGAAGTTCCCGAACTATCGGGACGAGCAGATTGAGCATTCCGGCGAAGCGTTCTTTCCAAAAGCTTGCCTCGATCGACGTGCAAAACGGCAACAAGAGGAGTTTGATTATCTCCCAAAATAATTGTCCCATCATTAATCGCTTCATCTTGCATCAGTGTGCGCGGAAACCCATCGAAAAAAATGCCCCGTGCATCCTTATATTCGGACTGTGCAAGCGCAAAATTAACCATATCCAGAGTTACAGTCTCCGTAATCAATCCATTACGCATCATCTCCAAAGCATCCTGAACCATTCCGACATAGGGTCGATATTTTTCCTCATCCCCTTTCTGAGGTTCCCCCCGCACCAGCCGGTCAACTCCCCGGTAAATTTCTCCGATTTCAAGATAGGCATACCCCTTCGGCACATTGTGATCCTGTAAATATTTGTTCAGTTGATACATCATTGATTTCATCAGCGTTCCTTTACCCGCCCCCGGAGCTCCTAAAATCGAAATGAACCGACCTTGATCAAGCAGCATCTGAATTAATTCTTCATCCATCTGAGGCATATCCTCATAACGCATCTCAGAGCGTGAAGAAAACAAAACATGCGACCGCGGTCTATCGGCACTTCCCCAACGGTAAAGAATTTCGCGGAGAATAAGCCGGTTACGATCTTGGCGAAGCACTTGAAAGTGATGATTCAATCTTTCGATTTTACGCTGCCCAGAACGGACGGGAACAATGAACTTAGCAAGCGCCGTTTCAGCATCGTCAAACTCAAATACATAATGATCCCGCGCGGTGGTAAAAAGATCCCAAAGATTCATTTTAGAAAGCTCTTCTGAAAATGCGCGAATTTTTTCATCTGCAAAAACCCATGATGCAGGCGCAGGCGAACCATATGTCTTCAGCTCATTCAACACTTCATCGCGCATTCCCGCGCCGTTATTCTTGCCTAACTCTTCACCCAAAAAAGCATCAAAGCTTGCGTAATCACCCTGCCGGTAAACATCCGCTTCGGTAAGATTGGTGCCCGATATTTCCCGCGAATCTAATCCGCGCAACCAGTCTCCGTAAGCATCCTTAATACTCTCAGATTCATTTTTAAGGATGATTTCGATCACGCTCATCAAAGCCATCGCCTGCGCGGCTTGCCGCATCACATAAGCACTCTTCTCATCAGAATAGGTTCTTGCCTCTTTGGAAGAAGGAGCAGACTTGATTCCGGCAAAAGCAATCTTCACCGCACTCACTTTCTGAGTGATAAGTCTGTTGAGCAACTCCGGGTTCGATAATGCATCATCCCATTTTGCATTGCCTTCCTCACGCAAAGCGCTCCAAAAATCGTAAAGAGCCATGCGGTTTAATTTCCGCATTTTGTCTGCCGCGGATAATCGATAAGCCAGTGTTTGGAAATCACGATACTGAACATCATTCTTCTGTTTTTCAATTTCGGAAATCCATTCTGAATAATCTTTACGGGCCGCTTCTAAAACATCGCCGGAATAAACTTCCACTGACGAACTTGAAACGGAAGGAATTGAAACGGATGCGTTGGGTTCCATTACCGCCGGGCCTGTCATTGCCGCGACAGCATTCATTGAACGCAGTAAATTCGCGACGCTTTGCTGATTGAGGTTTCCGGACGAGCACAAAGATCGTAACCCGCTGACAAACTGATCCACCCGACGGGATAATCTTTCAGCCGTACCTTCACTGACCCGCGGGCGCGCGCCATTCTCTAAAACCTTCTCATCGAGAAAGCGGGTGTATTTCCAGGCGTCCTGCGCGCGTCCCAGATCGGCAAGATCACGCACAATTTCATCACGCCAAACCTTGGCAACTTCTGAGTTTTGGGACAAAAGCTGGTCACGCACCGAACGCGCAAACGCGTCATACGGACGAACCCGGTTATTTTCAACTTTAAAATAGGACTTCCATGAAACATCGCCGGCCATATGCTTACGGTATAAGTTTTCTTCCGGTAGGCGTTCTATTTTGGGTGTCACAACCGCATACGAAAGACCTTCCTTTTTAAACCGCTCCGCCATTCCTTGCGTGTGAAAACCACCGGCGACGAAAACCGCCGGGCGAAGATCATCCGATTGACCGGACATCAGTTTACGGAGATTCCGCATAAACGCCTTTTCACGCTCAATCGACTTCTCATAAAAGCTGATGTGCGCTTCAAACAAGTTCCAATCGATCAGATCAGGCTCTCCCTCTTCCCCCCCGGAAGAACCCGATCTCATCGATTGAACTTTAATCCACTCATCATGCGACAATTCAAGCCGGGTCAGTTTTTCCAGTAATCGTATTTTCAGGCTTTTCCTTTCCGTGGTTCGAATAACAGTCTGACGCGACACATCTATCTCACGGCTCATTAATTCCTTTTTCACCGATGCCGCGTAAGCTTCAAACTCTTTTAAAAGCTTGGTTCCGCGAATCGACTCCAACCGCATCTGCATCAGCGACAACTCACGCAGCGGACGCGAAAAACGCAAAGCCATGTCCAGCCCTTCCGCCATTTTTTTAATGCGTACCGCAAACTCCTGCGCGTTCATTTCTCCCGTTTGATAAGCCTGCAAACAACGGTTTAGCTCCATCAGTTCTTTTTTGCGAGTTGCCGCATTTTTCTCTAAAACTTCGCGCACGGCTTCCGCCGCGGCTTTCAACTCAGAGATTTCACCCTGATTTGATTTTTCCTGGGAATCCACGCGCAAAAGAAGTTCCATCAAAGATCCGGCAGAGGGCTTTTGTATCTTGGAGAAAACTTGAATCGTCTCAAGAATCTGGGTGTGATTTTTTTCAAAAGCTTCCCAGGCTTGATCCGCTTTTAAAAGCTCTGGGGAATAATTTTTTTGCTTGAAGCTTTCTAAATCCGTTCTCAGAGTTTTAAGGCGTGCAAGCAAAGCGGATTCACTTTCAAGCGCGCGCGAATAATCCGCCAGTGCCTGCTCATAAAGTGACCAGTCTTCAACGCCCTGAAAGCGTACGTCTGTTCCGGCAAAAACCGAAGCTGCGGCCGCGCCGCTCAGTTCCGCGCGCTCATAATAATCTTTAAAAATTTTCTTCAGTAATTTTGGGTCGGGAAAACTGCGGAAAAACTGCGGGTCAAGCTGAGAGGAAGCACCTTCCAAAGCGACATTTTTCACGCCATATTTTTTCTCAAAAAAACGGATCAGCGCGTGAAGATTTTTCTGCGCGTCGGGAATTGCGTGCGCATCCTGAATTAAAATAACGGCGGGTTTATTTTGTCCGGCTTCAAACTTCTCGCTGACCTCTCCAAAGTTTTCCGGCACTTCCAATTCCTTTAATACAAAATTTGCGGATGGAGCCGAGGGACCGGATGACGACGGTAACGCGTACAAAAGACTGCCGTCCCCCATGCCCGATAAAAGCATGAGAACGGACAGAAACCACGCCGTAATTTTTACAGGCAAAAAATGTTTTATTTTCATTGAAAACTGTCTTTTTAAAGAATCAAAGAAAAGTAACGAGGCAAAGTCTTCTCGTCAATTTTCATAAAAAAAATTTAACACTTCGATGTAGTCTTTTCAATATCCATAGCAAAATATTAGTAATTATTTATAGCATTATATAGCATAAACTAACATTGATTTGAAATGATTTATCTGAAGATTAGTGAGCAGAGGCAGAGCCGGCGGAAGCCTTACGAAGTCTGTCCATAATTGCGCTCCCTAGCCCCGTCTCAGGGACAGATTCAGCCAGGATAAACGCACAATCCGAATCATCAAAATCATGTAAAAAAGAAAATAAATTCGCCGCGGCTTCCTTCAAATCACCCCTCACCGAAAGAGTTTTCACCTTTTTTGCTTTTAAAATGGGCGGATTTGAAAAAAACAAAACACCGCCCGCATCCAAATTGGGATGGTTTAAAATTTGCTCACGCTCTAAAACTTTGAGCCTTTTCCGAGGAGCATAATGCTGTTCCAATTGTCCGGGCGCGGACGGAGAGGCCCCTGCTTTGCGAAATTCAAGCGGCCCAACTACTTTTTCAATTTCTTCAATCGGAATTCC
>DDUN01000024.1:9026-11309 GCA_002344825.1 Candidatus Multiplicimicrobium inquinatum
TGAACGTGCTTCGCTGTCGTGGGGCTCAGGTAGCCGAATGGATTGGCACTGGGCGCGGCAATCGGGGTTTCTGCCAAACGGATCAGCTCCAGCGCCACCGGATGATTGGGCATCCGCACCGCGACGGTCGATAAACCCGATGTGACCAAATCAGGAATATTATTTTTCTTCTTCAGCACCAGCGTCAAAGGCCCCGGCCAAAACTTTTTCGCCAGCATCAAAGCAAGGTCATTCACTTCCGCAATCTTATCAAGCTCTTTAAAATCGGCGATATGTACAATCAGAGGATCAAAATGCGGACGATTTTTAATTTCAAAAATCTGTGCCACAGCGGAAGCATTTAGCGCATCCGCCCCCAAACCGTAAACGGTCTCAGTCGGAAAAGCGACAACACCGCCTGATTTGATTTGATCTGCAGCGGCAGCAACATTTTGTTTTTCAGCAGGGTAAATGGCCATAAGAGGCCACAGTTTAACGGAAACAAAGCGCCATGAAAACAGAATAGAATCAACCCCGAGCCCCCCATTCCTCAGTGAAAAAGAAGACTTTTAGCTTAGAAGCTAAGTCCCCTGAGGCGGAGTATCATTGGGATTGATGCAGGGAATGCCCGCCCCAACGAGGCAAAAAATATCTTCCAGCATAACGTCAAAATCAAACGGTTTGCCGTAAAGAGCATAACGCCCTCCCCTCACCGCGTGCTTGGGAGGAGTCCCTTTATCAACCAGCGCGCTAATGAAAATCACGGGCAATGCAGGGTCGAGACCGCGCGCAATAGCCTCGTCATGAAGCTGAGGCCCGCCGTCATCATTTCCGAGCCAAATATCTAAAATGACAAGATCGGGCTTATCTTTAAAAACACGCTCAAAAAAATCCTGCTTGGTTTGAGCGGTCATCACATCAAAACCCCGTTTCGTCAGCTTAACGCGAAGAAGTTCCAAAATGTCCCGTTCATCATCAACCACTAAAATTCTTTTTTTCATATTTATTCCCTCGCTCAATGAATGTCTTTTACTTCGCTAGCCTCTCTATGTCGCATATCAAGCGGCAAAATCACGGTAAAAAGGGATCCCTTTCCCGGTTCACTTTGAACTTTGACTTGTCCTCCATGCGCCATGACTATTTTTTCAACCAGTGTTAAACCCAGCCCCGTGCTTTCTTCGGATGACTCCAAACCATATTTTTGTAAATGCTGAAATGGTTCAAAAATACGGCGATGGTGCGCCCTGTCAATGCCAATACCATTATCTTGAACGCCGATTAAAACTCCCTTACCGTGATTTTTTGCAAATACCTTAATTTCACCGCCTGTGGGTGTGTACTTAACCGCGTTACTCAGTAAATTATCCAGTACCTCACGGATTTTATCGGAATCACAATAGATCGATTTGAGATCAGGCGCTACCGCCGAATCAATCCGCATATTTTTTTCCATGGCTTGGGGTTGAAAAAGAGCGCGCTCCTCTTCAATTAAAATTTTTAAGTCGGTCAATTCACGGTTGATGTTCACGCCGCCCGATTCCATTTTTGAAACATCCAAAAGCTCCTGCAATAGTCTCTGCAAACGGTTCGCGGAGTTTTTTGCGTATCCAAGAAACTCTTTTTGTTCCGAATTAAGCTCCCCCGCTTCTCCATCTAAAATCATTTCAACATAGCCTTTAATGGAAGTAAGCGGTGTCCTTAGTTCGTGAGATGCCGTCAAAATAAACTGGGTCTTGAGTTGATCCAGCTCCTTCAAACGCTCATTGACCGCCAAAAGCTCTTCTGTTCTTTCATGAACTTTAACCTCAAGCTGATCATGCGACGCCCTCAACGCTCTCTGAGCCTTTTGACGCTCCCTGCGGCTATCAAGCACGGCCTTGATTCTTGTGAGCAGCTCCGTGGGATGGAACGGTTTAAACAAATATTCATCCGCGCCCGCTTCCCACCCTTTCAAAAGTGCTTCGCGATGCGTTAACGCGGTCAATAAAATCACGGGGGTTTCCATCAAACGCGTATCACTCTTCACGGCACGGCAGAGACTGAGTCCGTCCCGTTTCGGCATCATGACATCCGAAAGAATCAGGTCCGGTAGCCATTCCTTTGCCACTGCAAGTGCTTCTTCACCGTCTTGAGCGATGCGAACTTGCGCGATGCCGTGCATTTGCAAAGCCAAATAGGACGCCAACTCCTGGTTATCCTCAGCCACAAGCAATTTGGGCAATTCTTTGCGGGACCCTGCATCGGAATTCAAAGGTACCGGAACGTCAAGCACATGCGGCTGAACCAGCTTTCGTTTGGGGCGAG
>DDUN01000001.1:0-948 GCA_002344825.1 Candidatus Multiplicimicrobium inquinatum
GCTGAGATTCGGGTTCCCGCCGGTGTGATTAAGATGAAGATTTTGAAGATCGAGTATGTTTAGAAAAAGGTTTAAAAATGAATAAAAAGCGGTTTCTTTTGGCGCCTGTTTTTTCTTTTTTTGATTTCAAAATTTACAAGGAGGCAGCGTCTTTTAAGCCCGGGAAATCATTGCTCTATTTAGCGTATCTTTCCGCTCTTTTCTCCGTTGCGCTCTTTTTCTTTGGCTTGGCAAATCTTTCCAAAGCGGAAGAATTTTTGGATTGGCTTAAAAAAAATGTTTCGGGAATTACGATTAGTGATACCGGAATGAAACTAGATATTTCCGGCCGTAAAGAAATTATCCACCCTCAGTTAGGGGCGCTTGCTGTTTTTGATGACACCAGAGAGGTGATTCAGCCCGGCGAAATGGGAGAGTACCGTTTTTACATGACTTCAAAAATGATGTATGTAAACCAAAACGGTGTGGTTCAATCGAGTGTCATTGGCAGTAAAGCAAAAAAAAGTTTTAAAACTTACATTGATGCCGCGCTCATCCAGAAGCTTTATGACCTGTTGAAATGGCCTGTCGCTATTTTCGTTTTGTTCGCGGCATTTTTTGTGGGTTTTCTTACCCGCGCGCTTACGGCGCTGATTTTGACCGCTTTCGGTTTTTTGACGCAGCTTTTTATGCCCAGAAAGCTGTCGTTTAGCAGTTTGTTTGGAATAGGTTCCATTGCTCTTTCTGCAGCGCTCTTTTTTTCCGCACTTCAATTACTTCCAGTGCTGGCTCCGTTTTCACCCGGCTTGCTGGGGGTTTTACTGGCGATTGCTTATTTTGTGATTGGGGTTATGGTGCAGCCCAAGCCCGCATCGGAAGAGGATAAGTCTATTTAAGAAGACGCCGTTTTTTTTACGGATGATTTCGGAATCCCGAAATAAGAGATTAAAATTCCGCTGCTGACAATCA
>DDUN01000001.1:1249-43264 GCA_002344825.1 Candidatus Multiplicimicrobium inquinatum
CGAAGATAAAATCGGATTCAAATAGATAAATGGGCTGACTAGCCAAGCGGGAGCTTTGCGCATGGCGGTGGTGAGCCAAAACTGCCCATAGTAGGATCCAATTCCAATGACGATCAGATAGATCCAGGTCAGCGGTTGGGGCCATATCCAAACAGGAATAAAGAGAAGTGATCCTATTGTTGAAATTGCGGTGAAATAAAAAATAACCGTGTAAGGGGATTCTTTGTCATTGATTCCCCGAATAGTCAAATAAGCCACCGCGGCGAAAACAGCGGACAAAATAGCCATACCAATTAACGGATCCCAATGCAGGCCTGTTTTTACATTCATTAAAACAACACCGGAAAAAGAAGTCGCGAGAAGAGGATAAAACCAGGCGGAGGGTTTCTCACCAAGAAACTTAGATGAAAAAAGGGCGACAAATATAGGCGCCATGTAATTTAGTGTGATTGCAATGCCCAACTCGAGATGCTTGATCGTGTAAAAGTGTAGCAGCAAGGCCAGAAAACCGCTAACTCCGCGCAGAAGCATCAGCTTTTTTTCCGTACCAAAGAGTGAAATGCGGTGATGACGAATGAGTGCCAAAATAATCAGCAGGCCGAAAAAACTTCTGAAAAAAACAATTTGCAGCGGATGCAAGTCATTTGCCGCCGCTTTGACGCAGACACTCATGGCGGAAAATGCCGCGGCACTGCAAAGCATGGTTTGAATGCCCGCGATATGGTTTTTTCTTTGAGGCATGCGCGATGCTAAGGTTTGAGAATAATTTTACCGAAATTTTTTCGGTCAATCATACGCTGAAGCGCATCGGCCGTCTGAGATAATGCAAAAACTTTGTCCACAACGGGGCGAAGCTTGCCTTTTTCGACGAGGCGTAAAACTTCAAGTAGTTCCTTTTGCCCGCCCATGAAGGAGCCCTGAAGCGTGATTTGGTTCATGTAGAGATACCGGAGATCAATCTGCGTTGAAGTGCCCGAAGTAACGCCGCAATGCACAAGGCGCCCCCTTTTCTTCAGGCAAAGAATACTTTTCTGCATAGTTTCGGGCCCGATATGTTCAAAGGCCACATCCACTCCCTGATTATTTGTGATGTTTTTAACTTCAGAGGAAAAATCGTTTTTTTTGTAATTGATCACATGATCTGCGCCCAGTTTTTTCGCGAAATTGATTTTGGAATCATTGCCCACGGTCGTGATAATGCGCGCGCCCCGGAACTTTGCGATTTGAATCGCGGCGCTGCCGATGCCGCTTCCTGCTGCCTGAATCAAAACGGTTTCACCTTTTTGGAGCTGCGCATGAGTAATGAGCATATGCCACGCGGTTAAAAAAACGAGCGGGATGGAAGCCCATTCTTCGTGAGTAAGTTTGTTTGAAACGGGAATCACATTTTCAGCGGGGACAACGGCATATTCCGCGTAACCGCCATTATTTTGCAAACCAACAATTTGATACTCCGGAGAAAGACTGTCCCATACGCCTAACTTGTAGTGAGGGGACTTACCTCCCCGAATGCCGGGCGCAATGACGACCCGTTTTCCCAAGGGTAGTCCGCGCACACCTTTACCGATTTCAGCGATTTCGCCCGCGATATCACAGCCTAAAATATGCGGCATAGAAATTTGGGGCGCGACCGCGCCTGTCAAAATCCAGAGGTCAAGGTGGTTTAGCGCACAGGCTTTGACCTTGATCAAGATTTCGCCGCGCTTTGGCTTGGGTTTGGGCACGTCCGTATATTCCAGATTTTCAATGCCGCCTGTTTTTTTTAAAATAACCGCTTTCATCGTTTCCATAAAAACCTCAAATAAGTTATAAGGATAAAAGTCAGACTTGGAAAGTCAGAAGTATAATACCTCAAACAAAGCCATTTTAAACTTAGATCAAATGAAGCGTATGGAAAAGCAGCTAGAAAAGCAAAAACGAGCCCAAAAGATTATTCGGATTCTTAAAGAAAAATATCCCGATGCCCATTGCGCGTTGGATCACTCCAATGTGTGGGAGCTTTTGGTGGCAACTATGCTTTCGGCGCAATGCACCGATGCGCGGGTGAATAAAGTGACGCCGGCGCTTTTTAAACGGTATTCCGGGGTAAAGGATTATGCTGAAGCGGATATCGATGAATTGGAAAAGCTTATTCATTCCACCGGTTTTTTTAAGAATAAAGCTAAAAACATTAAAGCAGCGGCTCAAATGGTGCTGAGTGAGTATAACGGACAGGTTCCGGAAACCATGGATAAGCTGATTAAGATTCCCGGAGTCGGCCGTAAAACAGCGAATGTGATTCTGGGAAATTATTTCGGTGTTCCAGCCTTGACGGTGGATACGCATATGATACGCCTGAACAGGCTTTTGGGCTTTTCTCAATCAGACGATGCGGTTAAGGTGGAATATCAGCTGATGAAGTTGATTCCCGAAAAAGATTGGGTTCAATATACTCACCTTGTTATTCACCATGGCCGGAACGTTTGTATCGCGCGCCGTCCGCGCTGCTCGGAGTGTGTTATCCAGAGTTTGTGCGCTTGGGGTATTAGGAACGGTGTTTGACTTTTGGGCGGGCGTGGAATAGGATTTCGACATGAATTTAAACTTTTTTCTTCGCGTTAAAAAGCATTTTATCCCGATTTTTTTTGTCATGATGTATTTCATGAGCCCTGCGGTTTGTTTTTCACAAGACAGCCCTCCCGCCGAACGCTTTGTGCAAGTTGATGAATTAAGCGGAGAAGTTCAGTTGAAAGTGAATGCCGGTGAGAGCTGGAAAATTGCCGAAAAGGGAATGCGCATTCAGCAAGGCGGCGAGATTCGTACGGGTAAAGATTCTAAGGCTGTTATTTTGGTTGATGAAAATGCCGCTGCCGGTAAGGTGGATATCTACGCAAACACTTGGGTTCGGGTGGGAGTTTTGGGGCACTCTGAACGAGCAGGCGCCAAGCGGACCTTATTTGACCTTGCCTTGGGACAGGTTTTTGTTAAAGCTCAGGGGGTTAGCGGAGACGGCACGTTTCAGATACGCACTCCGACTTCCACAAGCAGCGTGCGCGGTGAATCCGCCAGTTTTGAAGTGAAGGTTGAAGAAGAATAAGTTTCTATTTTGCTGAATTTCTGGTCTTGTCCGTAGCCCCTCAGCCCGAGTATAATGCCCCTTCTTAACAAACGGTCTATTATTAATAAAGTTTTCACGAGGTGAATTATGGGTCATGAAAAAGTGCTTACAGATGCTAGTTTTGAAACCGATGTTTTGAAATCAACGCAGCCGGTGGTGGTTGATTTTTGGGCGGAATGGTGCGGTCCCTGCCGTATGCTGGGTCCTGTGGTTGAAAAAATTGCGCAGGCCAACGAAGGCAAGGTGGTTGTGGGAAAGATGAATGTGGACGAAAATCCTTTGACCCCCGGTAAATTTGGAATTCAGGGAATTCCGACCCTGCTTTTTTTCAAGAACGGAGAAAAAGTCGGCAGTATTGTCGGCTTCAACCCGCAAGAAAAAATCCAAGCCAAGATTACAGAATTATTCGGAGTGTAATCTGAATCTTTTGCCCTGGGATTTGTCCAGCCGCGAAGTTGTGAATTCGATATTAAATTAAAGCGAGACGGATTAAAAACCGCACATGCTGTTTTTTCATCGGTCGTAAAGGAGAGAATATGCCAGTAGTAAACTACAAACAATATTGCCAGATGCTTGATACCGCGAAGGCCAAAGGTTATGCCTATGCCGCGATTAACGTGACTTCCACCGAAACCGCGAATGCGGCTCTTAAGGGATTCGCGGATGCTAAATCGGACGGAATCATCCAGGTTTCAACAGGCGGCGCGGAATTTGCTTCCGGTCTTAATGTGAAGAATATGGTGGATGGTGCGATTTCGATCGCGGAGCATGTTCACCGTCTCGCGAAAAAATATAATGTTTGGATTGCGCTTCATACGGATCATTGCCAGGCATCTAAGTTGGACAAATTTCTTGTTCCTCTTGTGGATGAAACAGAACGCCGCCGTGCCGCGGGTCAAACTAATTTGTTTAATAGCCATATGTTTGATGGTTCCGAGCTTCCTTTGAAAGAGAATATGGATATCGCCGTCAAGTTGCTTGAGCGCTGCGCCAAGAATGAAATCATTCTTGAAGTGGAAGCGGGTGTTGTGGGCGGAGAAGAAGACGGCGTCAGCCATGAAGGCGCGCCTGCGGATAAGCTTTATACGACTCCGGAAGATATGGTTGAAGTTTATAACCGTCTTTCCAGCGTTAAAGGCGGACGTTATATGTTTGCCGCGACTTTCGGAAACGTGCATGGCGTTTATAAGCCCGGCAACGTTAAGCTGAAGCCGACGATTTTGCGTGATGGTCAGGCCGCGGTTGTTAAGAAGTACGGCCAATCCGCTCATTTTGATCTCGTGTTTCATGGCGGGTCAGGTTCTGAGCTTTCTGAAATTCACGAGACTCTCAATTACGGTGTGATTAAGATGAATGTCGACACAGACACTCAGTATGCTTTCACACGCCCGATGGTTGAGCATTTTTTCAAGAATTATGACGGCGTGCTTAAGATTGACGGGGATGTGGGGAATAAGAAAGTTTATGACCCGCGCAGTTATCTTAAAAAAGCTGAAGAGGGCATGGCAAAGCGCATTCAGAATGCCTGTGATGATTTGAAGTCATCCGGTAAGACTCTTGCCGCTGCGGCCCCGGTTGCTGTCGGCGTTTGATCGAAACACGGTAAAGTTTAAAGAGCCCTGAGGGAAACCTCGGGGCTTTTTTTATTAGAAATTTAAAAAATGTTTATAAAAAAAAGAATTTTAGGTCAAACCGGTTTGATGTTGCCCGAAATGGGTATGGGCTGTTGGGCTATCGGAGGGCAGGGCTACGGCCCGGTAAGCCAGGAAGACGCCTTAGCGACGCTGGAAGCGGCATGGAACAGCGGGGTTCGTTTTTTTGATACAGCGGATGTCTACGGTGATGGAGTTAGTGAAAAATTGATCGCACAGTTTCTGAGAACCAAATCGCGTGATGAAGCGGTGATTGCCACCAAAGTGGGATGGGACTTTTATCAGGGTGGACATAAAAAAAACTTTGCGCCGGATTATCTGCGCTTTGCCTGCGAGCAAAGTTTGAAGCGGCTTGAAACGGATTATATCGATCTTTATCAACTGCATAATCCTTCAGCTGAGGAAATGAAATCTGGTGAAATATTTCAAACGCTGACGAAGTTAAAAGAGCAGGGAAAAATCGGGCATATCGGTGTCTCTGTTCACAGAGAAGAAGAAGCGCTGGCGGCTTTGAAGAATAGCCGGATTGAATCTTTGCAGCTGATTTTTAATGCGCTTGATCAGCGTATGTCCGTGAATGTGTTTGATGCCGCAAAAGCAAAGGGGGTCGGTATTTTGGCGCGCGAACCCCTGGCTTGCGGACTTTTAACGGGAAAGTATTTTGCGGATGCCGTTTTTCCGAAGGGCGATCATCGTCGGCGCTATTCAGCCGAGAAAATGAAATCGGATATCCAAAAAATTGAAAAAGTGAAAGCTGTCCTTGGTGAGAAGCCTCTCTCTGTGGCGGCTTTGGCTTTTGTTTTAGCGCATGAGGCGGTCAGCTGCGTAATTCCCGGAGCCAAGACCCCTGAGCAAGTAAAAACCAATTTGAAAGCTGCCCGGGAAAAGGTATTAACTCCGGACGAGGTGACGGCTATTCGGAAGCTTTTTAGCGAGGATCCTCAATTTAGGGAGCATTTATTGCCGTCTTGAGTGTGGAAAATACCGCTTTGCAAACCGTATTTTTTCACTAGAATACTTCCTCAAGCGGTGATTTAAGGGACATCTTGCTCCGCGTCGCGCAAGCGTAATAAAAGCTAAAAAGTCCTGCGGGTTTTTTGCCCTAAGCGGCAGTGAAGTATTTGCAATCCTCGATTAATCTCGGATTACGAATCAATTAAAACCCGAAGTTTCATTCTTCGGGTTTCGTCGTTTGAGGGTGAATTGATTTTGAAAAAGGAGAGGTTGCTTAAAAATATTTGGATGCAAGGAAAAAATGAGCGCCCGCGGAGTCGTAGTATGAATACTACGACGCACAAGGAAGCGATTTTTTGACGACGCAGATGAATGTTTTTTAGCGACCGGGTAAGGAATATGGATTTAACGCCGGAACAATTAATCAGATACAGCCGTCACTTCATTCTTCCCAACGTGGGCGAAGAAGGGCAGAAGAAGCTGCTTGCTTCCAAGGTTCTTATTATCGGAACCGGCGGGCTCGGGTCTCCGCTTGCGCTTTATCTTTCCGCGGCCGGTGTCGGGACAATCGGCTTGGTGGATTTTGATACGGTGGACCTTTCCAATCTTCAGCGTCAGGTTATTTTCGCCGAAAGTGATATTGATACTCCCAAAGTGGATGCGGCAGCGAAGCGTCTGCGTCAAATGAACTCCGACCTTAAAATCATCAAACACAATGAACGCATCACCAGCGCGAATGCGCTTGAGATTATCAAAAACTACGACATTATCATCGACGGCACGGATAACTTTCCGACGCGTTATTTAACCAATGATGCTTGTGTTATTTTGAAAAAACCGAATGTGTACGGCTCTATTTACCGCTTTGACGGCTTGGTTACGGTTTTTTCCGGAAAAAACTCCGCGGGGGAAGACGGCCCTTGCTATCGTTGTCTTTATCCCGAACCGCCGCCGCCGGGAATGGTGCCCAGTTGTGCCGAAGGCGGGGTGCTTGGAATTTTGCCGGGAACAGTCGGGGTCATTCAGGCGACGGAAGCTGTGAAGCTGATTTGCGGTATCGGTAAGTCGCTTGTCGGGAGATTGATGGTTTATGACGCGCTGAATATGACTTTTCGTGAATTAAAAGTTCGCAAAGATCCGAACTGTCCGGTTTGCAGCAAGAACCCGACCATTACGGAGCTGATTGATTACGAGCAATTTTGTGGTCTTAAGAATCATCAGGCGGAGCAATCCGGCGTGAAAGAAATTTCCGTACATGAGCTTAAGCAGAAGATCGATGCCAAAGAAGACTTTTTGCTGCTGGATGTGCGCGAACCGTTTGAAACCCAAATTGCCAAAATTCCGGGCGGGAAGCTGATGCCCCTGGGAGATTTGGAAGCCAAGCTCAAAGAGTTTGAGTCTTTTAAAGATGAAGAGATTGTGGCTTATTGCCACCGCGGACCGCGTAGCCGAAGGGCATTGGAAATTCTGCATTCCAAGGGTTTTAAAAACCTCAAGAATGTTTCGGGCGGCGTGGATGCTTGGGCGATTCATATTGACCAGGCCGTTTCTCGCTACTGAGCCCGGGCCGTTTTTCTTAGGGCAGGCTTATCGCTTAATCCTTATCTCTTTGTCTGTTATAATTTCTGCTTATGGATATTCATACGCTTTGGGAAAAAACCCTCAAAAAAACGCAAGTTATTCGCCCGCGCGTTAAGCCTCTGCAGGTGAGCGGTTCGACACAGCTTCCTTATATTTTCTTGGCATCCTCCGCGGTGAACTCAGGCGATACCGTTGTCCGCAAGGGCGAGGTGATTGTCGATGAGCCCCGCTTGGTTTTACCTTCGCATTTACCGCAATTTGAAGGGTTTGAGTTTGATGAGGAGTGGAAGTCCGCTCAAAATTATCTGATGAATTTTCTTATGATCCGCGGCATCCGCTTTCCTTCGCATAAATTTGAAAACAAGGGCGCGCATCTGGATGTTTTTGAAGGTGATCTCGGCAAAGCAACGGTGCACTTCCGTAAAATATTGGAAGCTCAGGAAAATATTAACACCGGGCTGGTGATCGGTCCCGAAGATTGCTGGCAGCTTTCTATTATGGTTTTTATCGGCACACAGGTTTTAAAACAAGCGGATGGCGATATGCGCCGCTTGCTGGATGAGTTTACACAGGAGTCTTGATGTCTTTCAGTGCTGTTTTACAAGCGCCTTCGGCGCGGCAATGGAAAAGTGTTACGACTGCCAAGCGAGCCGGTGTTCTCGCCCCGCTTTTTTCAATTCATTCTCAGAAGAGTTTAGGAATCGGTGAAATACCGGATTTGGAGCTTTTAGCGGAATGGTGTCAAAAAACAGGTGTTTCGATTATTCAGATTTTGCCTTTGAATGACACGGGTTGGGATTTCCGGCCCTACGACAGTCAAAGCGCTTATGCTATTGATCCGATGTATCTGGCGTTGCGAAAGCTGAAATCCGTTAAGCTGGATTCTTTTAAAAGTCAGTTGAGCGATTTGGAAAAAGATTTTTCCGCGCCGCGCCGCTTTGTGGATTACCGGATAAAATCCGTTAAGCTCGAATTGCTGTGGAAAATTTTTCATCATCCCCGCACCGACAAAAAAGACCCTGAGTTTTTAAGTTTTATCGAGTGTGAAAAAAGCTGGCTGAAAGGTTATGCCGCGTTCAAAGTTTTTAAGCAGATTTATCAGAATCGTCCCTGGTGGCAATGGCCCGCGCATCTTCGAATTTACGATCCGAAGCGTATTGAACGCGAGCTTGCGGATCTTCAGACGACAGTTTTGTTTCATCAATGGCTGGCTTGGCAGGCATCCGCTCAGCTGCAGGAAACTGTATTTAAAATCAGATCGAAAAATATTTTAGTGATGGCCGACATGCCTTTTTTGGTATCACGGGATAGTGCCGATGTTTGGATGAATCCGCGTTTTTTTAAGCTGGATCGTGAAGCGGGTGCGCCGCCTGACCTTTATATTTCAGAAGGCCAGCGTTGGGGAATGCCGCCTTACCGCTGGGAGGAAATCGAAGCGGATGGTTTTCATTTAATTAAAGATCGAATTCGCTTTTTAAGCCGATATGCTCATTTATACCGCATTGATCACTTTGTCGGGCTATGCCGTTTATGGACCATCGCTTCCGATGAGCCCCGCGAATCCGCCGGCAGAAACGGTGTGTTTGATCCCGTGAATGAAACGCTTTGGAAGCCGCAAGCGGATAAAATTATTAAGGCGATGCTCGAGTGTTCCGATATGCTGCCTTGCGCTGAAGATTTGGGCGTGGTTCCCGACTGCGCGCATGAGCTACTGAGTGAATACCAAATTCCCGGATCGGATATTCAGCGCTGGATGCGGGATTGGAAGGGCGACCAGAGTTTTCAGGATCCCGAAGCTTATCGTTTTATGTCGATGTCGAGCCTTTCCACGCATGATATGCCGTCTTTCGCTCTTTGGTGGAAGACCGAAGCGACGGAAAAAGAGAAAACGGATCTTTTGCACTGGGCTCAAATTTCCGGCCAAGGCAAAGGGAAATCATTTGAGGCGCTTTACGAAGGCGTGTTGAAGCGCGTTTTGGAAACACGTTCGATTTTTAGCATTCATGCTTTGCAGGATTGGCTGACACTGACGGGGGAAACCGAGTTTTATGAACCGGATCACCGCATTAACGAACCGGGGAAAGTTCATCCCGGTAATTGGTCGGTAAGGCTGCCTTTTTCGCTTGAGCAGATGCTTACGCTCACAATCAATGCTAAAATTAAAAGTCTCGTGGAGCAATCCGGACGGAAGGTGTCATGATGAATAAAAGTAAATCATTGAAAACAACTTTAATCGGCGCGGTGCTTGTTCTCATTGCGGTTGCAGCGGTGGTTGGCTTTCGTTACGCCAAGCAGAATCAAAAAGGAGAGGCGTCAGCCCAGCTTGCTTCTGCCGGAAAAGCGAAAGGCCCTGATTCTGCTCCGGTGCGGATTGTGGGATTTAGCGATTTTCAATGTCCTGCCTGCGCGCATGCCGGCCCGATTGTTGATGCATTGATGGCTAAGTACCCGGGTAAAATCCAGTACGTTTATAAACATTTTCCGCTTCGGATGCATGTGTGGGCACCGGTGGCGCATCAAGCCGCGGAGTGCGCTTCGGTTCAAGGACTGTTTTGGGATTATTATAAAAAGCTTTACGATAATCAGGCTGCTTGGTCAGCCTTGCCTGACCCTATGGTTACTTTAGTCGAATATGCCAAGCAGGTTGGCGCTAACATGGAATCTTTTTCCGCCTGTATGGTCAGCTCTGAAGTAGCAGCGGGTATTATGGCGGAAAAGAAGGAGGGGGAAGATTTACAGGTTCGCTCGACGCCGACCTTTTTTATTAACGGTAAAATGTTTGCGGGGCAGGTGGAGTTACAAATGGCAGGAGAAGTTTGGATTCGCTCGCTTCTCGGCTTACCGGCTGAGACCAGCAAGTCCGATGCTTTACCTTTGACCGATAAGGTTGTTCAGCAAGCATGAATTTAAAAAGCTATTTTCCATGGCTTTTGGCGCGGATCTTCGTGGGGAGTATTTTTATTGCAGCCGGTTTTTTTAAATTGTCGGATCCCATCGAGAATTTTCGGGGAATGATCACTGCTTACGGAATTATTCCTTATGTTTTGGTAACGCCCATTTCCTTGACGCTTCCGTGGATCGAACTTTTTGCGGGCATTTTTTTGATAGTCGGTTATTTTGTCCGCTGGTCGGCCGTGGTTTTGGGGCTTCTTTCTTTTTCATTTGTTATTTTAATCGGCGTTGCCCGTCTGGCAGGGACACTTCCGGAAAGTTGTGGTTGTTTCGGCGAGCATATTCCCATGAGTCCGTATCAGATGCTCGTGCTTGATTCTTTGAGCACGCTTCTTGCTATTCGTTTGTTTCAGATCAAAAACCACCGTCTTTGTTTGGCTTAATCACATTTTATGGCGACTAAAATTCCATCAAAGTTAGTTCAAAAAAGATCTCTATCTCAACGACTGTTGATGTTCGCGTTGGGCATCAATCGCGATTTGGCGATTCAATCTTTCTTTTCCTTTTTAATCGTGGTTGTTTTTGCGGCGATTTTTCATTTCGGCTTTTTTAATCGGGCCGAGAATCTTTTTTTAGATTTATTTTTCAGATGGAGTCCGGTTAAAGCGGTGGATCATGTGATTTCCGTGGAGATTAGAGAAGATGCTTTAATCAGTATTAAAGAGCGCCCCATTCCGGATAAGTACTTTGCAAAAATGATTCAAATTTTGAAAGAGTGGGGTGCAAGAGCGGTTGTTTTTGATTTTGTTTTGGAGGGCCAGACCGGTGAAGGTAAATATATAGAACTCCAAAAAGCCATTTCAGATAACAAAAGCGTTTATTTGCCTCTTTTGGTGGGGAAATCCGGCGGCCGTGAAGTTTTGATTCGTTCACCGCTTGAGTTGGAGTCGCGCGCGCAGGGGGTTGGGCACATTCATGTTAATCCCGATAACGACGGCATTGTGCGGCATTTTCAGCCTTTCATTGAAGCGGGAGGACGCCTTTTACCTCACCTCGGCCTCAAGCTCGTGTATGACACGCTGGGGCGCAAAATCGAAAGCCCTGCGGACTTGTGGACGCGGCCGAATAGTGACGGCAGCTTAATTATTCCCTGGGCAGGCAAATGGGCAAAAGCATTTAAACATTATTCCTTTATGGATGTTCTTAATAGTTATGAGCGGCTATCCAAAAAGGAAAGGCCCTTTGTTCAGCCCAAAGATTTTAAAGATAAGATTTGTTTGGTGGGGTATTCCGGCGTTGGAGGGCATGGGAATTACGCGACTCCGATCGAAAAGTCAGTGCCCGCCATGGGGGTAATCGCGGGAGTTATCAACGGAGCTTTGCTCAATGACTTTGTGCAGCCTGAGCAAGATTCAGTCAAGTTGCTTTATTTAATTTTTATCGGATTTTTATCAATTATTTTTTTTACTCCATTCCGGAATTTTTTTTCAACCCTGTCTCTTTTAGGGCTTTGCTTAGGGTGGGTGGGCTTTGCTTTTTTTATGTTCAGTTTTAAAGAGGTGTGGCTTTTTGTTTTTCAACCCGTGTTGTTAATGGTGACGCTTTTTGTTTTTTCAGCGGTGATCTCTAAGGCGGTGAGTGACCGAGAAAGACAGGTTTTTTATCAGCTTTCCACGACGGACGGGCTTACCGGCGCAGCGGTGCGCAGATATTTTGATTTGATGTTTGGCCGCGCTTTTCAAATCGCCAAGCGTTTTCATTTGCCTCTTTCCGTTATTTTGATGGATATCGATCATTTCAAAAAATTTAATGATACTTACGGACACCAAGCTGGTGACGAAGTTTTGCGCAAAACAGCTTCGCTGATCCGGAAGGGGATTCGTTTCAATGAAAGAAGAATGAGCGGCGATTTGTTGGCGCGTTACGGAGGAGAAGAATTTATTATTCTTTTGCCGAATACGGATTTAAAAACTGCAACCTTTAATGTGGCTGAAAGAATCCGCAAGGCGATTGAAACCATTCCGGTGGAGTGGGAAGGTCAGCAGCTAAAGGTAACGATGAGTTTGGGTGTTTCGTGCGTGCATGATTTTGACGAGAAGCCCGAGCTGGTTGTTAAGCGTGCCGACGATGCGCTTTACCGCTCAAAAGCGAATGGGCGCAACCGCACATCGATTGAAAGCTTTGATGATGCCGCTGCGCCGCCCGAAACTTAAATGGAAACCTTTTGACAAGCCGTGTTTGTTTTCTATAATAAGCCCTCTTTTTGGTCGGGCAGGTAGCTCAGTCGGTAGAGCAGAGGACTGAAAATCCTCGTGTCGGCGGTTCGATTCCGTCCCTGCCCACCAATTTAAAACGGCAGACATTTATGTCTGCCGTTTTAAATTTGAAGGTACGAAACGGAATCGAAGAGAGCCGCGCAATTTGTACGGCTGATTGAGCAAAAATAGGACTTAATGTCCTGTTTTATGCGAAAGAAGGCTAGGCGCGGCGAGTGGCCGACCTGAAGCGAATGCCGCGACTAGCGGACATAAGCGTAAGGCGCCGATTCCGTAAACTGGTTTTTGCCCCGTTATTTTTGCTTAAAATGCCGCTGCTTCTTTTCCCTTTTCCATTTCGCCGTCTTTGTTTATAGTCTTGGGTCTATGAAAGCCGCAATTGGAATCGACATCGGGGGAACTAAGATCGCCGTCACGCTCGGAACCGAGCGCGGCAAAATTCTTTTGCGCGAGGAGTTTCCAACCCCTGTTCAAAAGAATGTCCGCAAAGCGGTTCCGCTTATAGCCGAAATTATTCGGCGTTTCCAAATCACCGCTAAGCTTAAAAAGCTTCAAGTGTTAGGGGTGGGCATTGCCGCTCCGGGCGCGGTTGATCCGTCTTCAGGCGTCATCCCTTACTCGCCGAATATGCCGGGCTGGAAAAATTTTCCGATTTGTAAGCGGCTTAAAGCTTCTTTGAGAGCGCCTCTTTTTTTGGCCAATGACGCCAACGCGGCTGCTTGTGCCGAGAAAATTTTTGGAACCGCAAAAAAAGCTTCGGATTTTGTTTATGTTACCGTCAGTACTGGAATTGGCGGCGGTATTTTTTGCAATAATCAGCTCGTTGAAGGTGCGGGATTCTCGGCGGGGGAAGTGGGGCATATTTGTGTTGTGCCCGGTGGCCGGCTCTGTGGCTGCGGGCGAAAAGGCTGTTTGGAAGCACAGAGCTCCGGCACCGCGATCGGAAAGATTTTTAGTGAGCTGGCGGGAGGTCGGTATTCTGCGAAACAAACCGCACAGCTTGCTGCTCAGAAAAATATAAAAGCTTTGAAAGCCTTTGAGATCGCGGGAGATGATTTAGGCAAAGGCCTTGCGATGATCATGAATACGGTGAATCCATCGCTTATTATCTTGGGCGGAGGAGTTTTGAAGTCCGCGCCGGCTATTTTTTTGAAAAAAGCAATTGCTTGTTGCCGCAAAGCAGCTTGGCCGATGGCGTTTAAAAGTTGCCGGGTTAAGAAATCTTTATTGCGCGGAAGCGCGGGAGATTTGGGAGCGCTTGCGCTTGTTTTTTTAAATCGACGCTGATGTTTGCTTTTGACCTTGCGCGCTCGTAGCTCAATTGGATAGAGCATCAGTCTTCGGAACTGAGGGTTACAGGTTCAATTCCTGTCGGGCGCACACCTATGTTGTATTTATCCGCAGGCTTTCAATTTTTTCTTGATACTGTCCCACATTCGTTTTTAAATCTAAACCTTCAAGATTCAGTTTTTTGAACTCCGCGTGCGCCGCGCGCAGCCGTTCAACCGTAATGGGGCGGCTTTGGTAATAATCGTAAAAAAGTGACAAGGCTTGGCGGTCGTACTTTGCAAAATGCTCCAAAACGCTGAGCAATGCCTGAGGATCATACTTTTCTTCCAAAAGATGCTCCATGGCCCAGCGGTCGCTTGCCTGCATGCGGGTTTCCAAATTCGGATCGCGCGCGTAAGCTGCTTGCAGAGCGACAAGCCCCAAAGCCGCAAGCGCGCCGAATTGTCCGAAAAAGGGGGCCACCATTTGTCCTGTTTTAGCGACGCCCAGCACTGTCTTTTTGACCGGATTAAATTGCGGGTCAAGATATTGAAGTTGCCCGATTTCATGTCCCAGCACAGCGGCAAGTTCTGACTCATTTTTTAAAAAAGATAAAAACGAAGTTGTGATGTAGATTTTTCCTCCCGGAGCTGAAATGGCGTAAATGCGCTCATCCTTTAAAATAACCGTTTCATAGTTAAGTTTGCGGCCCGCGTTTTTTGATAAAGCGGTGGCAATGCTTTGCACATAAGCATGAAGCTCGGTACCCACAAGCGGTTGAAAATCATGGATGATTTGTTGATGCAGCAGTTCTCCTACGGCGAGTTCGTTGGATGTCGCGGAGATTTTCATGGTCGGTTTGCCGGGTTGGGACGAGCAGGAGGAAACAAGCAAGCAGGCTATCGAGATGATGAAAGATTTGCTTAAAATGTTTTTTGATTCAATCATGGGCATCAAGATTATACGATTTTATGCTATGATTTTGGCACTCCATTTGATTGATGCGCGGCTGTGGCGAAATTGGCAGACGCACCAGACTTAGGATCTGGCGCCGTAAGGCGTGGGGGTTCAAGTCCCTCCAGCCGCACTCCACTTAATTAAAGCAGGAGAGGGATCGGTTCCCTTCATTCGCTCTACGCTGGTCGCGTGAGCTCATTTCGGGTAACCACCCGCTTCGCCTTGACTTCGCTTCACCTCAATCTGACATTAAGTCAGATTTTGATTTCGCTCAGCGTTATAAATGGCGAAGCTCCCTTCGATCCCTACAAGCAAAAAATCCCTAATCATCCATGAAGGATAATTAGGGATTTATGGGCCGAGTAGGGATCGAACCTACGACCTATTGATTAAGAGTCAACTGCTCTACCAACTGAGCTATCGGCCCATGAAAAAGAGAGCGCCTTCGTCAGAGCTCCGTTCAAGGGAAGGCGGATTGTACTGGAGAATAATTGAAATGACAAGCCAGAGATATCCGCCGATCAAGTGGTTTGACAAACACCCGGTCGTTCCTTAGAATACGCAGCTCTTAATCCTGGCTGTTTTCATTATTGATATTCCGGCGGGTGTAGCATAGTGGTAATGCACTGCCTTGCCAAGGCAGCTACGAGGGTTCGATTCCCTCCACCCGCTCCAGTTTCGCCGTTTGCCTGATTAAGAGAACCCGGAACCTTTGTTCCGGGTTTATTTGTTTTCATGATGAGTTTTGTATGGCGGTTGCGCTAAGGCGCAGAGTAAAAATTTTAAGGTTAAGGAGATCGACGTGAGTCAAGTTATTGACGGATACAAAGTAAAAGTTCAAAACGGAAAACCTTGCGAAAAGCTCTTGTCGGTTGAGGTTTCCAAAGACCGCATTGCCGCGGAGTATGAAAGCTTTTATGAAGCGATTGCCCCCAAAGCGAAGATTCCCGGATTTCGCCCCGGCAAAACCCCGCGAAATATCTTAGAAATGCACTTTTCCAAGGATGCCGACGGCTCTGTTTTGGAGCGTCTCGTAAACGACTCTCTTTTTAATTCATTGAAAGAGCAGGATATCCGCCCCTTGCTGAGTCCTGTTGTCGAAGACATCCAGTTTAATAAAGAAAAACTGACCTTTAAGGCCCGCGTCGAAATTCGTCCCGAAATCAAGCTCTCCAAGGTGACCGGCCTTTCCGCTAAAAAGAGCAAGGTTGAGGTTCCTGCGAAAGAAGTCGACGCAACACTGAAGCGGATTCAGGATTCTCAGGCTCAGTATAAAACGCTTGAAGGCCGCGGTGCTCAAGAAGGCGATTTTGTGGTTGCGGATTATGTTTGTGAAGTGGACGGCAAAGAAATTGAGAAAAAAGAGGGTGACTGGGTTGAGATTAAGAAAGATGAATTCCTTAAAGGGTTTTCGACACAGCTTATTGGTGTGAAAGCGGGCGAAGAAAAAAACGTTGAAGTGACTTTCCCTAAAGACACTGCGCGTAAGGATATCGCGTCAAAAAAAGCGGTTTTTAAAATGAAAGTAAAAGAAATCAAAGAACGTAAGCTTCCTGCTTTGGATGATGATTTTGCCAAGCAGGCCGGAGATTTTGAAAATCTGAAAGCTCTTAAAGATAAAGTTGAAAAAGATTTACTGGTTCAAAAGGGCCGTGAAGCGGATCAAGAGCTTGAAAAAGCATTGATGGATCAGCTTGTAAAACACAATAAACTTGATGTTCCGAATGGTTTGGTAGCCCGCCGTATCGAAGAAATGCTGGAGCAGACGAATAAGCGCATTGAGCAAATGGGGCAAAAAGCACCCGAGCAGGATGAGAAGGCGAAAGAAAAAGCCCGCAAAGAACTTGAGCCTGAAGCGAAGAAGCAAATTCAGCTGGCGTTTATTTTGGATGAAATCGCAAAGACGCAGAACATTCAGATTGAAGACGCGGACTTAGATAAAAAGTTCGCGGAGTATGCCGAGCTTTATCGTCAGCCGGCTGAAACTGTCGCGCAGTACTACCGCGGCAATGAAGAAGCTTTGGATCATTTGAAAGAAGTGCTTCGTCAGGAAAAGACAGTGGACTGGATTAAAGCTCAGGCTGATATCAAGTCCTGAGTCGGTAAGATTGAAGATTAGTTTAGATTTTTAACGGACAGATTTTATCAGGAGGAAGCTATGAGTTATTTGGTTCCGATGGTTGTTGAGCAGACAAATCGCGGCGAACGCTCTTATGATATTTATTCCCGACTGATGAAGGACCGTATTGTTTTCATCGGCACGCCGATTGATGACATGGTCGCCAACATTATTATCGCTCAGATTCTTTTTCTTCAAATGGAAGATCCGGACAAAGACATTAATATTTACATCAACTCTCCGGGCGGATCGGTTACCGCAGGGCTTGCGATCTACGACACGATGAAATTTGTTAAGTGTGATGTCGCGACTTATTGCGTCGGTCAAGCGGCGAGCATGGGTGCGTTTCTTTTAGCTGGCGGAACTAAAGGGAAGCGTTATTCTTTGCCGAATTCCCGCGTCATGATTCATCAGCCTTCGGGCGGCGCGGGCGGTACGGCTTCTGATATTCATATTCAAGCCAAAGAAATTTTGAAGATCAAAGCGCATTTGAATCAGATTCTTGCTGAAAATTGCGGTAAAACCGCGGATCAAATCGAAAAAGATTGTGACCGCGATTACTTTATGTCGGCGGTTGAAGCCCGTGATTATGGTTTAGTAGACCATGTGGTTGTGTCCGGCGCCGATATCAATAAAAAGAAATAAGATTTAAATTGAGTAAAAAAGTTCATCTGCTGCGTTAAATACAGCGCTTCCTTGTGCGGCGTACATTGTTAGTACGCCTCCGCAGTCGCTTGTATTCGCCTTGCATCTGAGTCTTTTTAACTCAATTTGAGACCCAAGATTAGTTGCTCGATTAGAACTTATAAGTTTAAGGTGAAATTATGAAAATTCTTGTTTCAGATCCTCTCGGTAAAGGTGGAATGGATATTCTTCGCCGTGAGAAGAGTTTTACAGTTGATGAGAAAGCGGGTCTTAAACCCGAAGAATTAAAAAAAATCATCGGGCAATACGATGCGATTTTGATCCGCAGCGGAACGAAGCTGACCAAAGAATTATTGCAGGCCGCGAAAAAGCTTAAAGTGGTCGGTCGCGCCGGAGTGGGCGTTGATAACGTGGATGTCGAAACCGCGACTCAGATGGGCATTGTGGTTATGAATACCCCCGAAGGGAATACGATTTCAACCGCAGAGCACACTTTTTCGATGTTGATGGCCGTTGCGCGTAACATTCCTCAAGCCGACGCGTCGGTAAAAGCAGGTGAGTGGAAGCGTCAGCAGTTTATGGGCACCGAGCTCAAGGATAAAACTTTGGGCGTAATCGGTTTCGGCCGTATCGGCCGTGAAGTTGCTAAGCGCGCGTTGGCGTTTAACATGAAAATTTTAGCCTACGATCCGTTTATCTCCGCGGGTGCATTCAAAGAAATTCCCGCCGAGTTTGTCGATGTGAACACGATTTTGAAAAATGCTGATTTCATCACGGTGCATACTCCGCTGACAAAAGAAACCAAGCATTTGATCAATTCAGAAACCATTAAGCTGTGCAAGAAAACGGTGCGTCTTGTGAATTGCGCGCGCGGCGGAATTATCGAAGAAAAGGCGTTGTTCAACGCTCTGAAGAGCGGACAAGTTGCGGCCGCGGCGTTTGACGTGTTTGAAGAAGAGCCGCCGGTGAATAATCCGCTTTTGAAGCTGTCTAATTTTATTGCTACACCGCATTTAGGCGCGGCAACTACCGAAGCTCAGGAAAATGTCGCGGTGGATGTTGTAAAGCAGGTTGTTGACGCTTTGACCGGCCGTGAAATCCGCAATGCCGTGAATCAGCCTAATCTCGATTCTGAAACTCTCAAGAATCTGAAGCCATGGATTAACTTGGCTGAAAAAATGGGGCTGCTTTTTACCCAGCTTTTTTCCGGCAGTTTTAAGAATGTTACGATTCGCTTCGGCGGTGACCCGGGGAAATACAAACCCACAGCCATGACGATTTCTCTTTTGAAGGGAATGCTCTCGCCGATTTGCGGTGATACTGTTAATTTTGTGAATGCTCCGACAGTGGCGAAAGAGCGTGGGATCAGCGTGACGGAATCCCGCAGCGATGAGAAAACCGATTTCACCAGCTACATTGAAGTGGAAGTCGAAAGCGGCAAAGAGAAAAACAGTATTATGGGGACGCTTTTCGAAGGTATGGCGCGGGTTGTGCGCATTAATGAGTTTCAAGTGGATGTGGAGCCGAACGGAACCATTCTTTTTATTAAGAACGAAGACCGTCCCGGCGTGGTCGGAAAAGTAGGGACATTACTCGGAACATCCAAAGTGAATATCGCTGAGATGTCGCTGGGGCGTATCCGTCAGGGTAAAAAAACATTAGCGATGACGATTATCAATACTGACGGCGAAATCCCGGAAAAGGTAGTGAAGCAAATACAAGCTTTTGACCCTGTCATTGATGTGAAAGTCACCAAGCTATGAGTAACCGCGTCTTAATCGGTGCGCAGTGGGGCGATGAGGGTAAAGGCAAGGTCATTGATTTTCTTGCGCGTCAAAGTGATGTGATTGTTCGTTATCAAGGCGGTCACAATGCCGGACACACCGTCAAGTTCGGTAAGAAAAAGTTTGTCCTTCATCTTATTCCTTCCGGTATTTTTCATCGCGGCAAAGTTTGCGTGATCGGCGGCGGAGTGGTCTTAAACCCGCATGCGTTCTTGGAAGAAGTGCATATGCTTGAGAAAGCCGGCATTAAAGTCCGCGGGCGTCTTTTTGTCGCGGATCAGGCACATTTGATTATGCCCTATCACGGATTACTTGACGGGCTTAAAGAAGAGCATGCGCATCCCGGCCGGGCGATCGGTACCACAAAAAAAGGAATCGGGCCTTGCTATACCGATAAAATGGCGCGTACCGGAATCCGTCTCGCGGATTTGCGTTCGGAAGATTACTTTCGTTCCCGCCTTGAATTTATTTTGAATGAAAAGAACGAATATCTCAAAAAGATTTACGGTGCCAAGCCGCTTTCTTACGAAAATATTTTTAAAGAATTTTGGAAGATACGCTCAGAAATTCTTTCTTTCGCGATTGATTGCCCCAAGTATTTGAACGACGCAATTAAGAAAAAGAAAGAAATGCTTTTTGAAGGCGCGCAGGGAACCTTGCTGGATGTGGATCACGGAACTTATCCCTTCGTGACTTCTTCCAATGCCACCGTCGGCGGCGCGATGACGGGTTCGGGCGTTGGACCGACGCACATTGATTCGGTTATCGGAGTTGTGAAAGCATATACGACGCGTGTCGGTGAAGGTCCGTTTCCGACGCAGTTTCCGCCTGTGCTCTTGAAACAAATTCAAGAACGCGGTGAAGAATTTGGCGCGACCACGGGACGTCCCCGCCGTTGCGGATGGTTTGACA
The DNA here is from genome assembly GCA_002344825.1 of Candidatus Multiplicimicrobium inquinatum. Taxonomy (GTDB): domain Bacteria; phylum Omnitrophota; class Omnitrophia; order Omnitrophales; family Aquincolibacteriaceae; genus Multiplicimicrobium; species Multiplicimicrobium inquinatum. The sequence goes on from DDUN01000001.1 coordinate 21,388, forward strand.
GTGTGGTTGTGCGTCATGCCGCGCGTGTGAACGGGCTTACGGAAATGGCTGTGATGAAAATGGATATTCTTTCCGGACTTGAAAAACTGAATATCGCCACGGCGTACCGCATTAACGGTAAAAAAACACCGGATTACCCGCATGGTGCGATTGAATTTATGAATGCCCAGCCCGTTTATGAAGCGATTGACGGCTGGAAAGAAGATATTACGAAAGCGCGCAAATGGAAAGATTTGCCCGCTAACGCGAGACGCTACATCAAACGCATTGAAGAGCTGATTGAAGTTCCGATCACGATTGTTTCAGTCGGCAGTAAACGCGATCAAACCATCATTTTATAACCGCATGACGAGCCTCGAGTCCCGCGCACCGAGTCCCGATTCAAAAATACCTCAGCATGTCGCAGTCATCATGGATGGCAACGGCCGTTGGGCGCGCAAGCAAGGTTATCCCCGTTATCGCGGCCATGAGGAGGGCGTCAACCGCGTTGAAGAAATTACCCGCGCGGCCGACCGTGCCGGAGTTCGTTATCTAACGCTTTATGCTTTCTCCAAAGAAAATTGGAAACGTCCCGCCGATGAAGTTGGATTTTTAATGTCGCTTTTGGCGCAATTTTTGGATTCCAAAATGAAAACAATGATGGAGAATAATGTTATTTTTAAAGTCATCGGCGAAGTGAATGATTTGCCCAGTGTAATCCAAAAAAAACTTGAAGACTGGATTCAGAAAACAAAAAGCAATACAGGGATGACCTTAAATATTGCTTTTAGTTATTCTTCGCGTTTTGAGATAACCCGCGCCTGTAAGGCTTTGGTTCAGAAAGCGGTTGACGGGAAATTACATCCTTCCGAAGTGACCGAAGATCTTGTTGCTGCGGAGCTTTATACCGCGGGATTACCTGACCCGGATTTGCTGATTCGTACGAGCGGCGAAATGCGCATCAGTAATTTTTTACTTTGGCAGCTTTCCTATTCCGAGCTTTATGTTACGGAGACGCTTTGGCCTGATTTTCATGAGAAAGATTTTTTGGACGCGCTCTCGGCTTATGCGCAGCGTGACCGCCGCTTTGGACTGACCGAAGCGCAAATGGAGGCAAAAAAGTGAGTAATTTAAAAACCCGTTTGCCTTTTGCCGCGCTTTTTATCGGCTTGGCGGTTTATTCTATTTTTTTCGCTCCGGAGTGGATCTTTTTTTCGGTAGCGGTTGTGCTGGTTTCTTTTGCTTTACACGAATATAGCCGACTGGTTGAGGCGAAGGGTTTTTGGGTTGATTCAAAACTGCTCATTGCTATGGGCGCCTTAGTGGTTTGTTCGGTTTACTTCGGATTAAGTTTGGAAGTGGTGCTGTTATCGTTGATTGCTTTTTTTGTTCTTTTCTTTACCCGTAAATCAGTGGATCAGGGGTTGGCTTGCGCGGCTCTTTTTGTTTTTGGCTTGATTTACATTGCCTGGTTTTTTTCACAGATTCTTCAAATTCACCGCATGCCTTACGGTGAGCAATGGGTTTTCTTTACGATTCTTGTCGTTAAGGGCGGAGATGCGGGCGCATACTTTATTGGAAAAGCGATCGGGAAAATAAAACTGCTTGAGCATGTCAGCCCTAAAAAATCAATCGAAGGGGCTTGGGGTCAGTTGGGAACATCCGTTGTACTCGCGGGATTGTCTTCGTTTTATTTGCCGGATGTAGGCTTACATCACATTCTTGTCCTTGGGTTTTTTATCGGCGTCTTGGCACAGCTCAGTGATTTGGCTGAAAGTTTGCTGAAGCGCGATGCCGGAGTGAAAGATTCAGGACAAATCCCCGGTCTTGGCGGTGTTTTGGATGTTTTGGACAGTTTGTTGTTTACGATTCCTTTTGTTTACTTCTATTTGACCCGCCTTGTTCTGATTTAAATGAAATCAATTTCCATTTTAGGTTCGACAGGTTCGATCGGTGACAGTACGCTTAAGATTGTCCGGTTGCATCCAAAGCTTTTCCGCGTCGTAGCCTTGGCCGCACGGTCCAATATTGATTTGCTCGAAAAACAGGCGCGGGAATTTCGCCCTCAGGTTGTTGCGGTTTATGATTCTGACCGCGCGCTCGTTTTAGAAAAGCGCCTCAAAAAAATCGGCGTTCGCGTGGTGACGGGGGATGCGGGGCTGCATTATGTGAGCACGCTCAAATCGGTTGATCAGGTGTTGTGCGGTATGGTAGGCGCCGTGGGGCTTGCGCCGATTTTTGCGGCGGTCCGCGCGGGTAAATCGGTCGCAGTGGCAAACAAAGAACCGCTGGTGATGGCGGGAAAACTTTTGCTGTCTGAAGCAAAAAAATATAAAGCTGTGGTTTTGCCGGTGGACAGCGAACATTCCGCGGTATGGCAATGTCTGGAAGGTAAGCCTGTAAACACGATCTCAAAATTGACGCTCACGTCATCCGGCGGCCCTTTCCGGAATAAGAAAGGCAGTCTCGCGCGCGTGATGCCTGAGCAGGCGCTGAATCACCCTAAATGGAAAATGGGGCCTAAGATCACGATTGATTCCGCGACGCTGATGAATAAAGGCTTGGAAGTGATCGAAGCCGCCAACTTGTTTAACGTCAGTTGTGACCGCGTGGAAGTTTTGGTGCATCCGGAAGCGATTGTGCACGGCATGATTGAATTTGTGGACGGTTCTTACCTTGCGCACATGGGCGTAACGGATATGCGTTTACCCATTCAGTACGCGATGACCTGGCCGGACCGCCTTGTGAACCATTTACCGACGCTTAATTTGGCTGAAATTAAAACACTGACTTTTGAGAAACCGTCTTTTTCACGGTTTCCTTGTTTGGCTTTAGGGTATGAAGCCAGCCGTCTTGGCGGTACAATGCCCGCAGTTCTCAACGCGGCGAATGAGGTTTTAGTCGAAAAGTTTTTAAACCGTGAAATCGGATTTTTAGATATTCCTAAGGGGATTGAGAAAACGATGGCAAGCCATCGCTTAATTAAAAAGCCGTCGCTTGAACAAATTTTAGAGTCCGATCTTTGGGCTCGCCAGGAGGCTATCGCATGTTAAGTTGGATTCCGGGATTGGTTTTATTTGGGGTGTTGATCGCCATTCACGAGCTTGGACATTTTCTTGCCTGCCGTTTGACGAAGGTGAAGGTCGATAAGTTTTCGATTGGGTTCGGACCTGAAATTTTAAAATGGAAAGGCAAAGAAACCACTTACACGTTAAGCCTTTTGCCCTTGGGCGGCTTTGTGAAGCCCGCCGGAGAACAAATCTCGGAAGTCGAGGGCGGACAGCCTCAGCCCGGAGATTATTTGGCGGCTCCCGTGAGCGCCCGCATTTTTATTGTTTGCGCCGGCGTGATTATGAACTACTTGCTGGCATTAGCGCTGTTGATTATTTTTTTTGCCGCGCCGCATTCCGTTCCGGCCAATGTAATCGGTGAAATTCAAAAAGATTCTCCCGCTGCCGCTGCTGGACTCCTTAAAGGAGACCGGATTTTGTCCGTGGATGGAAAGCCGGTGAAAGTTTTTTCTGAAATTAAAGAAGCCATTGTTGCTTCTTCAGCTGATTTGAAATTAAGTATCGAACGCAAAGATGAAAGCGGTTTTCTTTCTGCCAGCGAAGTTGTTGTTCAGCCGCAAACCGTTGAGAGGCATGATATTTTCGGTAAAAAAACCACGGATCGTGTAATCGGATTTTTGCCGGATGGCTCGGTTGCCGTGCGTGAACAGTATGGCTTGGGCGAAGCTATTACCAAGGCCGCTGTTTTTGAATGGAACTATGTCGTCCTCACCCATAAAGCGATTTTTTATCTTGTGACGGGACAAATGTCGCCTAAAAACCTGGCAGGGCCGGTCGGAATTGTGAAAATGAGCGGCGAAGCCGCGAAGCAGGGTTGGACGCAATTAATCTTTTTAGCCGCTATTTTAAGCATTGGTTTGGGTGTTTTTAATTTACTGCCTTTCCCGGCTTTGGACGGCGGGCATTTAGTTTTTTTGCTTGTGGAAGCTATTACCAAGAAGCCGGCCAGCCTGAAAATTCAGGAGCGCGCCGCAACTGTGGGCTTCATTCTTTTAATGGGGCTGATGGTCGTTGTTTTTTATAATGATTTGGTAAATTTGTCGATTTTTGAGAAAATTAAAAATCTTTTCAATAAATAATTTTGATTCGAAGCGAAAGCTTTTGTTTTGATAGAGGTGCAGTATGAGATGGTCTAAAACGTTGATTCCCAGTTTGCGCGATGTTCCCAAAGACGCGGAAGCGGCCAGCCATAAGCTGGGTTTGCGCGCGGGATTGGTACGCCAATCTTCGAGCGGTGTTTACATGTACTTGCCGCTGGGTTTTCGCGTGCTGAATAAAATCGTGAATATTGTACGCGATGAAATGAATCGCGCCGGAGCCAATGAAGTTTTATTGCCGGCTTTGACGCCCGCGGATTTATGGAAGCAAACCGGTCGTTATGACAAATTGGGTGCGGATAAAATTTCATTTAAAAACCGCGCTGACTTTGAATTTGTTTTAGGGCCAACTCACGAAGAGGTTATTACGAGTTTGGTGGCGGGAAACATCCAATCTTTCCGCAATCTTCCGATCAATCTTTTTCAGATTCAAACCAAGTTTCGCGATGAAGCGCGTCCGCGTTTCGGTGTCATCCGCACCAAAGAATTTATTATGAAAGACGCATACAGTTTTCATTTAGAGAGCGAAGGTTTGGACAAGGAATATCAAAATATGGCCGACACTTACGCGCGTATTTTTTCGCGTTGCGGCTTAGATTTTCGCATTGTGACCGCGGATTCGGGCATGATGGGCGGAAGCATGAGTCAGGAGTTTATGGTGATCTGCCCTTATGGCGAAGACCGTATCGCGTTTTCAAAAGGCAGTTATTTGGCGAGCGTGGAAGTGGCGAAGCGCGCCAATCCGAATTTAACAACGCCTGCTTCCAAATCATCTGCGTATGAAGCTTTTGATACGCCGAATTTACGGACGATTGAAGAGCTTTCACATCGTTATAAATTGAAGCCTGCCGAAATGGTGAAAACGCTGATTTATATGGCGGATGGTAAGCCTGTAGCGGGACTTGTGACGGGCGACAGCGAATTGAATGAGCCGAAATTTCGCGGGCTTTTGGGCGTGAAAGAATTGCGCCAAGCGACGCCGCAAGAAGTTCAAGCTGCAACCAAAGCGCCGGTGGGTTTTGCCGGACCTGTAGGGTTAGAAATTCCGGTTTACGCGGATTGGGATATTCAGGGACTTGCTGATTTTGTGACAGGTGCGAATGAAAAAGATAAGCATTTTAAAAATGTCTGTCTGATACGTGATTTTAAAGTGACGGCTTTCGGCGATTTACGAAATGTGAAAAACGGCGATCAAGCTTCGGACGGAACCGGCGCGCTTGAAATCGCGACGAGCATGGAAATTGGCCACATTTTTAAATTAGGAACTCGTTATACGGAAGCTTTAAATTGCCGTGTGTCCGATGAGAAGGGTGAAAGCAAAACCGTGATCATGGGTTGTTACGGCATCGGCGTGAATCGTATTTTGGCGGCGGCGATTGAACAGAACCATGATGAAAACGGTATCAAGTGGCCCGAAGCAATTGCGCCTTTTGATTATGCGGTTTTGACTTTGAATCAATCGGTACCGGAAGTCGTGAAAACGGCGGAAGATATTTATGCGCACCTTGTGAAGCAAGGCAAAGAAGTGCTTTATGATGACCGTGATGAACGCGCGGGCGTGAAGTTTAAAGACGCGGATTTGATCGGAACACCGTATCAAATTATTGTCGGCGAGCGCGGGCTGAAAGAAGGCAAGATTGAGATTAAATCGCGCCGCGACGGTTCCGCGAAAAGTGTATTGCTTGCCGATTTTCTTAAGTCGTAAGCATTTCTTTCAAAGCTGAGTTTGAGGCGGGCAGAGAAGCAAACTCTTGATCTGCTCAAACAGTTGCGTCCTGCGGCGCAAATCCGTCTCGTCCGAAATGCTTTTGAGACGAGACACAGCGCTGAGTATTATTTTACAATGGTCTTCGCCATTGAAATTTAATTGAAGCGCTAGTCGCATCTCAAGATTTTTCTTCTCTGCAATCCGCGACAGGAGAGGGAGAGGCTGTGATTTGAAAAACGCTTACGCGTTTTCAGTTTCTTTTTAGTTTATGACCCAAAAGCCCCAATCTTCATTTTTCAAGCATTGGCCCCGGAAAATTCTGCATATTGATATGGACGCGTTTTTCGCGGCGGTGGAACAACGTGATAATCCGGCTCTGCGCGGCAAGCCCGTGATTGTCGGCGGCGATCCCAAAAGCCGCGGCGTAGTCAGCACTTGTTCGTATGAAGCGCGCAAATTTGGCGTTCGTTCCGCCATGTCCTCATCCCATGCCTTTCGGCTTTGTCCCGAAGGTATTTTTGTGCGCCCCAGTTTTAAAAAATATTCGGCTGCATCGGAGATGATTCATTCCATTTTTCATCATTACACTGATTTAGTGGAATCGGTTTCATTGGATGAAGCTTATTTAGATGTGGGTGTGAATAAGCTGAATTTGGATGATCCTGTCATGATTGCCAAACTGATTAAACAGCATATTCTTGGAGCAACCAAGCTCACCGCTTCCGCGGGGATCAGCGTAAATTTATTTCTCGCGAAAGTCGCGTCTGATTTGGAGAAGCCCAATGGCCTGACTATTATCGGCCCTGAGAAAATTGAAAATTTAATGAAAAATTTACCGGTAAGAAAAATTCCGGGCGTGGGCCCCAAAACTGAAAAGCAACTTTTGGAACTAGGGCTTCAAACTTGCGGTGACATTCAAAAGACGGGCCTGAGAAAGTTAGTCTCGTTATTCGGCAATTCGGGTCCCTGGCTTTTGGCACGCGCGAAAGGCGAGGATGATCGGGAAGTGGAACCTTTCCATGAGCGAAAGCAAATCAGCGTTGAAACCACTTTCGAAAAGGACACGAAGGATTTAAGGCTTTTGCAGGCTACGCTTGAAGAGTTCTCCCGCGAAGTTTTTCACGATTTAGTACACAGTGAAAAGGAAGCTAAGACGATTACGCTGAAGGTGAAGTACTTCGACTTTGATCAAATTACCCGGTCCAAGACATTGACCGCTCCCATTCAGTCCGCGGAGAAAATTGCTCAAACCGCCTTGGACCTACTTAAAACCAAAACGGAGGCGGGCAAAAAACTGATCCGCTTGGTGGGGCTGGGTGTCAGCGGGTTCTCTGAGCCCGAGCAAGCTAGCACCGGCCAGCTCGAGCTATTTAAATGAGCACACAACTTAAGGAATGAAGTGAGCTTAAGTTGTGTGTGCGAATTTACACCGAGCGGCGTTTCGCCATTTAGCTCGGTGCAGGTGAATTATGGTTAATCGTAGAAATGGCTTTATTCAAATACGTGGCTTTAAAAGCTGGCGATAGTCTGTTAAAATACCCCTTCTTCATAACGCATTATTCGAGGATTCAATGGGCAAGACACTTTTTGACAAGATTTGGGATAGGCACTTAGTAAAAACCTTACCGAGCGGGGATTCGATCATTTATATCGATCGCCATTTAGTACATGAAGTGACCAGCGCGCAGGCCTTTGAAGGATTGCGTCTTTCCGGCCGTAAAGTCCGCCAGCCGAAGCTGACTTTTGCTACGATGGATCACAATATTCCGACCGATGATCGCTACAACATCAAAGATCCGATTGCTAAAGAGCAGGTGCAGACTTTACGCGATAACTGCAAAGAATTTGGCGTTCGCCTTTTTGATATCACAGGCGATGACCAGGGTGTGGTGCATATTATCGGGCCTGATTTGGGTATTACGCTTCCCGGTTTGACCATGGTTTGCGGTGACTCGCACACTTCCACTCATGGCGCATTCGGAACTTTTGCGATGGGGATTGGAACATCGGAAGTGGAACATGTTTTGGCAACACAGACTCTTTTGCAAAATAAACCGAAAAACTTTCGTGTTGAATTCAAAGGTAAGTTGGGTAAAGGCGTTACAGCAAAAGATATGATTTTGAAGTTTATCGGCATTGTCGGAACCGCCGGGGCAACAGGCTATGTGCTTGAGTATTGCGGCGAAGCCGTGCGCGAACTTTCAATGGAAGGCCGCATGACGATGTGCAATATGAGTATTGAGGCCGGCGCGCGCGCGGGGCTCATCGCTCCCGACCAGAAAACTTTTGATTATATTCAAGCGAAAGACCGTCAGTTTGCTCCGAAGGGCGCGGCTTTCGCGAAAGCGGTTGAAGATTGGAAAAAATTGAGCACCGATGCGGACGCCAAATATGACCGCGAGCTTGTGATTGATGCTTCCGAAATCGCGCCGCAGGTGACTTGGGGAACCAGTCCCGGTATGGTGACAGAAGTCACCGCCAAAGTTCCCGCTCCGGGAAGTTTACCCGGCTATTCGGCTGTTGATATTCAGCATGCATTGACTTATATGGGGCTCACGGCTGGGACACCGATGACCGAGATTAAAATTAATACTGTTTTTATCGGAAGCTGTACAAATGGACGCATTGAAGATTTGCGCGCGGCGGCAGAGTTTTTGAAAGGCCGTAAAGTTGCAGAAGGTGTTAAAGTTTTGGTTGTGCCCGGTTCCCAGCGCGTGAAGCACCAGGCTGAATCGGAAGGTTTGGATAAAATTTTTAAAGATGCCGGATGCCAATGGCGTGAGTCCGGATGCAGTATGTGCTTGGCGATGAATCCCGACTATCTTCAGCCGGGGGAACGTTGCGCGTCCACATCCAATCGTAATTTTGAAGGCCGTCAAGGCAAGGGCGGCAGAACACATTTAGTTGGCCCCGCCATGGCTGCGGCGGCTGCTGTTGCCGGACATTTTGTCGATATTCGGAGTTGGAAATAAAAATGTTGAAAAAGGTTCATCTGCAGCGTTACAAGCAGCACTTCCTCGTGCGGCGTATTGGCTACATACGCCTCCTCGGTCGTTTGCTTGCGCCTTGCATCTAAACCATTTTGAACATTTTTTTATGGTAAAAATTAGATAGGAAATATTTCAATGGAACCCTTTAAAACTTTTCGCGGCATAGCCGCTCCGCTGGATCGCGCGAATGTGGATACCGATCAAATTATCGCGAAGCAATTTTTGAAATCAATTAAGCGTACGGGATTCGGGGAAAGCTTGTTTAATGATTGGCGTTTTCTTCCCGACGGAAAACCCGATGCTTCTTTTGTTTTGAATGATCCCAAACTTAAAGGCGCTTCCATTTTGGTTGCGCGCAATAACTTTGGCTGCGGTTCGAGCCGCGAACATGCCGTCTGGGCCGTTGCTCAGTATGGATTCAAAGCGGTGATTGCGCCTTCAATGGTCAACGGTGATTCAGTCGTGCCCGCGTTTGCGGATATTTTCCGTAACAATTGCTCCAAGAACGGCCTTTTGACCGTTGAATTGAAGTCGGAAGAAGTTCAGCAGATTTTTGATGCCGCTAAGACTGCGGTGGTGGAACTAACTATGGATCTGGTGAATCAAAAAGTGGTTTTGCATGGGGCCGCGGATAAAACATTTTCATTTCAAATTGATTCCGCCGTCAAAGAGCGTCTCGTTAAAGGGTTGGATGATATCGGAACCACATTGCAAGAATCGGCCTCTATTTCAGCTTTTGAACAAAAGCACGAAACTTATTTAGGATGACGGAGCAACCCCACGCCCCCTCATTCCAGGCTGAAGAAATTGACATTAAAGAGAAGGGTGCGCCCCTAAACGGTCAGCCGCAGGTTTCCACCAAACGCCTTTTTATTCAGTTGCAGGTTTTTACCGGTCTCAAAGATTTGAAGCCGATTCAGGATCTTCTTGAGCGTAATCGCATTCCTTCAGCCATTTATAAAGATGTCAATGATCCCAAGGGATTTGGAATTGTCATGATGGCGGAAGACCCGAACCATTTTGCCGGAGCTTACCGCGATGTTTTAAATCACCCTGTTTTTGACGGGATTAAGCACCGCCGTGATATGACCATGTTTGGCCGCACTTATTCAACGGGACGCGAGCAAAATTTAGAAGATTGGCTGCTTGCCAAGCCGAAAAAGAATATCCTAAATCCCGAGCATCATTGGGCGATTTGGTATCCTTTGCGCCGCCATGGAGAGTTTGAAACTTTGACGCCTGCGGAGCAGGGGAAGATTATGGCGGAGCACGCTATCATCGGAATGTCCTATGGCAGAACGGATTTAGGACATGATGTTCGTCTTGCTTGTCATGGCTTGGATAAAAATGATCAAGAGTTCGTCATTGGAATTGTCGGCAAAGACCTTTTTCCGCTTTCGCACTTAATTCAGCGCATGCGCCGTACCGTACAAACATCCAAATACATTGCCTCGCTTGGCCCTTTTTTTGTCGGCCGGACTTTCTGGCAGTCGCCGCTTTAAATAAAATTTTTACGGGTTGAAAGTGCGTCTCGTTTTGTGGAGAATGCCCTCATGTCTTTTGATACCGAAGGTAAAGATGTTGCCCGTGACGCATTGGACTCAAAGCGGATTTCCTGATGGAAGAAAACCAAAAAGGTACTCCGACCCTCATGATAAACCCTTCCCTGGTTCAAGATCTCCTGACAAAGGATTTGGAGCAGGTTATTTCTTCATTGTCCGCGGACTCTTCTGATTGGAAGGCGCTTTCTTTTCTTAAGAAAGCGTTAGATAGCCATGTTTCCGACATTCATATTGAACCCCATTCAGCTCAGCGTTTTTTATTGCGCCGGCGAATTGACGGCTATTTGCATGATATGGGGCGTGAAGATAGTTTTTTGGATCAAAATGCCGTTTTGATACTGAAGCAGTTATCTAAACTTAGCCCGGCGGCAGCGCAAGTTCCGCAGCAAGGTCTTTTTTACGTTCAAAATCATTCCCGCTCGGTTCGTGTTGAGTTTTCAACTTTACCGCTGGTGAGCGGTGAAAAAATGGTGATCCGTTTTATTCCCGGAAAACTGGACGCGTTTAATCTGAGAATGCTCGGATTGACTCAAGAACAAAGTCTGATGATCGAAGAAAAAATTCAAAAACCTTACGGAATGATTTTTGTAACCGGACCGGCGCAAAGCGGGGTAACTTCCACAGTTTATTCCATTCTTAAACGCCGGATGTCGCCTAAAGTTAATATTTTGACTATCGAGGACCCGGTTGAGCAAGTAATTCACGGGATTAACCAAGTGCAGGTTTGTGCCGATATCGGACTAACTTGCGCGGCGGGATTGCGGGCTTTTTTACGCCAGGATCCGGATGTGATTTATTCCGGAGCTGAGCATGATGAAGAAACTCTTGGAATCTGTATTCGGGCAGCTTTAACCGGCAGACTGATTATCAGCTGTCTGCATGCCTGGGATGCCCCCTCGGCTTTAGCGCGTATTTTGGAGCTGGGTGGTCAAATACCGCATCTTTTGGCTGAAAGTTTAAATTTGATTGTTAATCAACGGTTGATTCGCCGCCTTTGTGTGAATTGTAAACAGCCGCACGAGCTGGATGATTCAGGCAGAAGAGATTTCGGAATTAGCGCTCCTGTGATTTACCGCGCTAATCCCGGCGGGTGTGAATCCTGCAGGGGAATGGGGTATCGGGGACAGACGGGTATTTTTGATGTCTTGTTCGTAGATGACAACATTTGCTCGGCAATCCGGATGCGTGTGGATGGCGCGGAAATTAAAAAAATGGTGGAATTTCAACCCCGGCTTACGCTCTATCAGGCGGGCATGGGCAAAGTGAATGAAGGCGTGACTTCGATTGAAGAAGTTTTGCGAGTTCAATTTTAAAATTTTATGAAAAATATAGTCATCTTTTCACGCTGTCCCAGCCCCTGGGACTCGTTGTTTTCCGAATATTTTTCGGAGGTTCAAACACAGAAATTATCCGAAAAAGACCCTTCCGCCATTGCCAAAGCTGATTTTTTGATTGCTGATCCCTTGCTGCTGACTTTGGCATTGGTGCAAAAAATTCGTTTGTCAAAAAATCTTAAGCCACAGTTGCGTGTATTTGCTTTGGGAAGCATCCCCAAAGAATACGAAGATGTTTTTGATGCTGTTTTATCGGAAGCCTGCGGATTATTTGATTTCACAAAAAAAGTTTCCGAAAAATTGCCTTTGCCCGATTCAGTGCGTCTTTTAGTCGCGGATGATGACCCAGATATTCTCTCAATGGTGAGTGATTATTTTGAAGGCCGGCAATCGCCTTCATTTGAGGTTTTGCGGGCGGCCAACGGACGTGAAGCTCTTGAATGGGTTCAGAAAAAGCGCCCTGACGCCATGATCTTAGATATGAAAATGCCGATTATGAAAGGGAGTGAACTTTATCTGAAGCTTCAAAAGCAGGAAGAAAAAATTCCTACTATTATTTTTTTTGACGCGATTTCGGCGGAAGATTTAGACATCGTCAAAAAAGCGGGTGCGCCGGTGATCGTTGAAAAAGGATACCGTGAAAGCTCCATGCCTTATCTGATGGCGCTTGTGAAAAAATTGGTTTATTTTGCAGCCTGATGAAAAAGGTCATCTGCTGTGTTGCGAACATCGCTTCCTTGTGCGTCGTAGGTTTTACTCCGATTCCGCGGGCACTCGTTCGCGTCTTGTTTATGGTTGTAGACCCTAGCTGATTCCTTTTTGAGCGGTCTTACTCATTGAGAAGGGTGTGTTTTGAATTTTGTGGAATATTTTTTTGAAGCTTTAAGATTTGCACCAATACCCTGGTTGCGGCGGGCGTGTTTTTTTTGTGTTTTGTCTTTTGTCTTTGGTCTTGTTCCCCCTGTTTTTGCGCAAGACTTTCAGTTTTCAAAAGAAGATATTGTTTTTCTTGAGAAAATTCAGCGGCGCGCTCTGAATTTTTTTCTTAAGGAAGCCCATCCGGAAACAGGACTTGTGCGTGATCGTGCGCCCAATTCCGAGGGTAGGGTGAATAACGCGCCCGCGAGCATTGCCGCTTCCGGCTACGCGCTCAGTGCCTATGTGGTTGGCGTGCAGCACGGCTGGATTACCCGAGATCAGGGGATGAATCGAACTAAACGGGCCTTGCGTTTTGCCATTCAGGAAATGGAACATGAGCATGGCTTTTTTTATCACTTTGTCAGTATGAACTCAGGAAAGCGCGCCTCAAATTCAGAGCTTTCTCCGATTGACACAGCGCTTTTTGTAATAGGCGCTCTTTTTGCGGCGGAGTATTTTCAAGATCCTGAAATTTCAAAGCTAGCAAAACAGCTTTATGAGCGGATTGATTTTAAATGGATGCAAAACGGAGGAAAGTTTTTGGCGCTCGCTTGGACGCCCGAAAAAGGTTTTGATAGCCGCAGCTGGGGACACTTTGATGAATCGTTGCTGATGTATGTTTTAGCAATTGGCTCGCCTACGCATCCCATTGAAGCGGAAGCGTGGCATGCTCTGAGACGGCCGATTGGGAGTTATATGTCTTATCGTATGATTGCCATGCCACCGCTTTTTACGCATCAGTATCCGCATATTTGGATTGATTTTCGCGGTAAGCATGATGGGGTGATGAATTACTTTAACCATTCCGTGACAGCGTGCGAAGTGAACCGTGCTTTTGCGATTGAGCAGTCAGAAAATTTTAAAACTTACGGTCCGAATTCCTGGGGTATTACAGCCAGTGACGGACCCAAAGGCTATAAAGCCTATGGCGCACCTCCGGGTTGGGCTGAGCACGACGGGACAATCGCGCCCACCGGCTGCGGAAGCTGTATGCCTTTTACGCCGCGAGAGTCGCTTGCTTGCTTACGCCATTTTGAGTCTTACGGTAAAAAGTTGTGGGGCCAATATGGTTTTGCGGATGCTTATAATGATGATGAGAACTGGGTGGCAACAGACGTGATCGCAATTGATCAGGGAACGATGATGCTGATGATTGAGAACGCTAAAAACGGATTATTATGGAAAACAATGAGCGCGGTGCCAGCCATTCAAACCGCGTTTGAAAAAATTGGATTTCAAGCCGGAGCAAAAGAGCTGATTTGGGAGCAGCCGCCGCATTCTCACGCGGTTTACATCGCCGGAGGTCTTCAGATTGACGGGCTGATGAAAGATTGGCCGGGCGGAATTGATACGGTCGTCTTGGACAAAAAAAATGCGGAGTTCGGAGAGTTTTTAAAAGACCGTGACGCAAAAGCAAGAATCCGCTTTGGCTGGGATGAAAATATGCTTTATTTTGTGGTGGAAATGGATGATGACAGCTTGGTTTCGAAACAGAAAGGAAAAAACATCTGGCGCGATGACTTATTTGAACTGTTCATTGATTCCGATGGCGACGGTCTTTTTTGGAAAGATCCGCGTGATTTTCAGCTGGGTTTTCGCCCCGAGCGCGGAGGCAATGGAGTTCAGGCATGGTCTTGGTTTCAAAACGGGGAAGACCCTATTCAGCTTGGGTGGGTGAAAGCCGCCGGGTATGTTGATAATCAGGGGTACTTAATTGAGGGGGCGGTCCGTTGGAGTGAGCTGGGTATTTTTCCACGGCCCGGTCTTGAAGTTTATGTCGGACCGGCGATTCATGATGTTGATACGGATGGGTCACACCGCAAGATGCAATGGTTTTTCCGCAGCGAGGAAAAACTCAAACGTTTTCAGTTAGGAAAAATAACACTGGAGGAGCCACGTGGCCGAGAAAAAACAACCTGAGATTAAACGAACCGCAGTCAGCACAATTAATATCGGCCGAACAGTACGGCTGCTGCGTGAAACGCAGAGCCTGACCGGCGCGGAGCTTTGTAAACGCTCCGGTGGCTTAGATCCCAAGACCCTTACGGCGGTTGAGAAAGGGCGAATTAAAAATCCCTCTATCCAAACTTTGGAGTGGTTGGCGCGCGGGCTTGGCACGACGGTGAGCTCTCTTTTTCGGCAAGCCGAACTGGGAAGTGAGAAATATTTTTTAAAGGGTTCGCAAAAAGGAGTTTTTCATCTTCAGTTTGATACCGGGCTTGAGCTTGTTTCGTTTACTCCCTTTAGCCCCCAAATGTTTTGCGGGAAATTTATTGTCGCGGGGCGAAAGACATTGGATCGTCGGCTCATTCGTTTTGACGGGGTCGCGTTTGCTATGACTTTGATTGGGTCATTTCGGGTTCGGATTGAACAGCATGAGCTTGAAATGCAAGAAGGGGATAATTTGTATTTCAGAGGCTCCTTTGATTTTTCTTTTTATAATCCCAACCATCGGAACTCCGTGCTTTTAGTTACAACGGCTCCTTCGTTTTTGACTTCGGATGCGGGTGGATAATCCCAGTCGGTCTCAGGGGATATAAAGTACTAGTGTCAGACCCCTTATTTATATAGACTATGCGATGAAAATTAGGAGTCAGAACATTGGTTTAAGGTCAAGCTTGGAAATGCCGATACCCCCAAAGATGTTTGAATATAAAAATTTTTTACTTTTAATGATTTATTTAAAAAAACATAGTCGCGTTTTTATTTTAATGGTTGTTTTGAGCTTATTGCCCGTGCCGGCTTTTGCGGCCGAATCTGCTCCGATCCAATGGACAGTCATTGACAGCCCGAATCAGCCCCCGGTTTCCACGGTTCGCGACGGTGATTCCGTTTCCGCGCCTTCAGCGGGTAAAGAAGAGAAAAAAAAGCAGAAAAAGAACCCGCAGAATGACCGTCAGTCTGAAATGGAAAAAGCCATGATGGGTGTTGCCGCTAAAGAAATGCCCAAGTCGGCGGATGCTTCCTCCGAGGTTACCCGGGAAACGATAGAGTTGATGTTTGCGCCCTATCGTAAACAAAGCAAAGAAGAGTTTTTGTCCGCCAAGGATCAGGGATTAGAAGAAGTAATCGAGCGCGCCAAGCAGATTCATACCCAGGCCAAGGCGGCTCACGAAGGGATTTCGCTGGCTCAGCGCAGGCTTGTTTTGGCAGTTAGGCAAATGTTTCCTGAAGCAAGCTTTGAATACGGTCATCGCGACGGCTCCTTGTCCGCGGCGGAGTATTTATCCCGCAGCCAGAAAGTTTCTTTTCGACAGCCCCTTTTCAGAGGCGGTGTTTTGTGGAATAGTTTCTTACAGGAGCGCAAGATGCTGGAGGCTGCGCGAAGCAGCTATCAAAAAGTGGTGGATGACCTTATTTTTGAAATATCCAAAGTTTATTTTGAGTATCAGCGTGCGCGCTCCATTGTTGAAGATCAGAAAATGACATTGGAGGTAGTTAAGCCTCAGGTAGATATTTCAAATAAAAAATTTGCTGAAAACCTCACCTCTGAGATCGAGCATTTGAACGCCCAGTCGCTGGAAGGGCAGATAGAATTTGATTATGAAACAGCCAAGCAAGAGTTCGAAATTGCGCGTTTAGATTTACAGCATTATTTAGGTTTAGGGATTCAGGATCCTTTGAATCTGAAGGTAGAGTATGACGTGGATAAAGTAATCGCGTCGATGCCGGAGGATGATTTGACAACAGCAAAAATTGAAGCTCAGTTAGGTTCTTTCAGTCAGGGGAAAACAATTCCCGGTCTTGAAAAATTGGTGGATATGTCTTATGGACACCGCGCTGAATTACGCGTGCAGATGTCGCAGTTGCAGGCTGCGCGGTTGGGTGAAAAAGTACGCTGGGGCGGGCTTGTTCCCAAGGCGGATTTGGTCTTGGAGTATGGTGTTTTGGCGGAAGCTTTTAAGCAGTTTACCAATAATCCGAATCATAAAGGCGAGTTTCGCATGATGTTGGAAGTGGATTGGAACGCGATGGGAAATAAGCTGAATTACGCGTTTGAGAACGATCAGCGCGCGCCTTCGGTGACCCAGTTCCAGTCCGGTGCCGGAACGCTGAATAAGCGCAACTCGTTTAGTGTTGGACTTTTGAACGGTCTTGATATTTTTGTGGATGTGAAGCAGGCTGAGGTTGAAAAGCTGAACAAAGTGGTTGAGTTGGAACAGGCAGAAAAGAAGGTTCTCGAAGAAGTTAAGCGCGCTTATTACGATTATCAGAAAGCTTTAATCCAGATGAAATCCACAATGAAGCGCGTTCAGTGGCGAAGCCGTTTACGTGACTTGGCCAAACATCGTTTAGGCCAGCGTGAAGTTGAAATTTCAGAGTATTTGCAGGCGGAAATTGACCTTTTAGGGGAGCGCGGCGAATTTCATACGGCGCTCAGGGACTATTATTCAGCCAAATCAAGTTTGAATTATGCGGTCGGTGTCAGTGAATTTTTAGGAATGGAGAAAAATGGATAATCCTAATTTAAATAACGATTCCCAATCCCCGTCTGAGCCTGTTAAGAAGCCGGTTGTCGCTTTTCGCCCTCCCGAGCCGTCTCCTTCAGATAAGAAAAAAGGCTTTCCTGTTCCGGTGAAGTGGATTGTTCTTGCCGTGGTTGCCTTGGTGCTGTTTTTGGTCGCAAAAAACATATTAAATTCCACAAAGAAAAAACCGTCACTTTCGGATGAGGTTAAGCAACAGCAGCAAGCCGCGTCGCAAGCCGCGATCGCCGTAAAGGGCTTCAAAGTTACGCGCGTGAATTATGAAGATCCTTTGCAGGTGCTCGGAACGGTTAAAGGAGCGCAGGAAATTAAGCTGAGTTATGAGATTCCCGGAGTGGTCAGTGCGATTAACTACCGTACCGGAGAAAAGTATGAGGAAGGCGCACTGCTGATTTCTCTTAAGCAGGATGATATTTTGTTGCGCTTGAGGCGTGCGCAGGCAGCTTGGAAAAAAGCAGAGTCAGAAGTTGCGATTAAAAAAGATGAGTTGGTTGAAAATGAAAAGCTTTTTGGTATGGGGGCCATTCCCAAGTCGACCGTGGATAAAAAGAGAAATGAGTTGGACGCGACTCAGTATGAGTCTGAAGCGCAGCGCCTTGAAATGAAAGCTCATGAAGCCATGCTTGAAAAATCAAACCTCTATGCTCCTTCTTCGGGCATGCTGGGGAAACTGAATATTGAGGAAGGGGAGAATATTTCCCAGAATACTTTGGTGGGAGAGCACATTAATACGGAATACGTATTTGTTGAGGTCGGCATTGTAGAAAAGGATTTAAGCAAAGTTTCTCTTGGTCAGAAAGCCAAGGTTTTTATTGATGCTTATCCTGACAAAAACTTTGAAGGCGTGGTGGAAAATGTGGCGGGTGTGATTTCCGGTTCAAGCCGCACCGCAACGGTAAAAATTCGCATTGAAAACCCGGAAGGTCTTTTGCGTCCCGGTATGTTCGCGCGTATTCGCATTTTGCTTTACAGTAAAGCGAATACTTTGGCCGTTCCCGCTGAGGCGGTTCAGGGAAAGGAAGGAGATCAGTTTGTTTACTTGATTGACTCGGAGCAGAGCCTTGTTAAGAAAACCCCTATTACTGTCGGATATACCCGTCCGGATTATGTTCAGATTGACGCGGGGCTGCAGGAAAATGATGTGATTGCAATGTCCGGCTTTGAAAGCCTCGAGGACGGTAAAACAATCAAGCTTCTTGATACCCAACAAGCGGAGCTTTAATAGTTAAGAGTGAAAAATGAAGAATTAAAAATGAAACAGGATGCTAATTTTTATTTTCACGATGTGGTTTCTAACTCTTCATTCTTAATTTTTAATTATTAATCTATGGCATTAGCAGAGTTTGCTGTTACGAGAAGGGTCGCTGTGGTCATGGCGACCTGCGCCCTGATTTTGGTTGGCATTATTTCTGTTTTTTCTTTACCTCAGGAATATTTTCCGAAGATTCAATTCCCTCAAATTACGATCGTTACTGACTATTCGAATGCTGCGCCAGAAGAAATTGAAACGCTGATTACCCGCCCGATTGAAGAGACCATTGGATCTGTTCCCGGTATTAAGCGGATTGAGTCCGTTTCCCGTGAAGGTCGTTCGACGATCACGGCCTCTTTCAACTGGGGGCAAAATATTGATTTTGCGGCTCTGGGCATTCGCGAAAAAATTGATTTAATCAAAGAGCGTTTGCCGAAAGAAGCGGATGATCCGATTGTGCTTAAGTTCGATCCGCTCGCGACGCCGATTATGCTGATTTCCGTAACCGGCCCCAAGCTGGATCCCGTTCGGCTTAAGCATTTAACCGAAAAAATGATGAAAGACCGCTTGGAAAAAGTAGAAGGAGTTGCCTCGGTCAGTATTTCAGGCGGCGTGAACCGTGAAATTTTGGTTAACATTGATCACGCGCGTTTGGAAGCAAACCACTTGTCGCTTATGGAAGTGACGAGCTCTCTGGATGAGGCGAATGTGTCTTATCCCGCGGGAAGCATTAAAAAGGGACTATATGAGTATTTGATTCGCACTGTTGGCGAATTTAAAACGGTGCAAGATATTGCGACGACCGTGGTGGGCACGGACATTGTTCAGAGCATTAAAAGAGAAGAAGATTCATTCGTTGAAAAAGGTGAAGATGGTCCGCGTGACACGATTGAACGCCTCCGCGAAGAGTTGGATAAGGGGAGCTTAGAGAAGCGCCTTATTTTTGTGCGCGACATCGGTGAGGTGATCGACGGATTATCTGAGACAACAAGTTATTCTCGTTATAACGGCAAAGATAATATTCAGCTTTCCATTCAAAAGCAGTCTAATGCGAACACAATCAAAGTTGTTGAAAAAATCAAAAAAGAGTTAGGGGGGATTGATAAGGATTTAAAAGCGCGAGGGATTGAGTTCAAAGTTATTTACGACCATTCTGTTTTTATCCGCCAAACACTTGAAGATTTGACCCACGCAGCTATTGAAGCCGCTGTTTTAGTTTTAATTATTCTTCTTATTTTTCTAAAAGATTGGGCGTCGTCCCTTGTGGCGGTCATTAATATTCCGCTCAGTATTTTGGGCGTCTTTTTTATGATGACGCTTACCAAATATTTGCCCTTTATGGGAGAGGTGACGATTAACATTATGTCACTTGGAGGCTTGTCACTTGCCATCGGGCTGATTGTGGATACCAGCGTGGTCGTTATTGAAAATATTTTTCGTAAACGGCAAGAGGGAATGGATGCGGAACAGGCGGCGGTTGAAGGGGCGAACGAAATTACTTGGCCCGTCATCGGATCCAACTTGACAACAATTGTTGTTTTCTTTCCTTTGATTGTGTTTGTTCCCGGAATTCCCGGACAGATGTTTAAGGACCTTTCTTGGGCGATCGTTTTCTCTCAGATTATTTCGATGATTTTACCGCTGACATTGATTACCATGCTTTGCGTCTACTTAAAAGTAAAAACGCATGAGTATAAGCCGATTTCGTTGACCGGAAATTTAGATAGGCACATTCTTTCGATGCGTGATCCCCATCGGCAAAATCATTTTATGATAAAAATGCTGTTGGGCGCGACCGCATTTATGGTGTTCAGTCTGTTGATTGTTCCCACGCTTGATCGCGAAGTTTTGCCTAAAGTAGATCGCGGGCAGTTTCAGGTTAAAATTGATATGCCGATGGGGACGCGGTTGGATGTAACGGATCAGGTAAGCAAGCAAATTGAGGAAGTGATCGCGGTTGAACCCGATGTTGAGAACATAGCTGTTGCTGTGGGCAGTGAAAAATCAGGGCGAGGAGAAGTTAAGGTTGAGTCTCTTCGGGCGTCTCAAGCTCAGATTTTGGTCACATTGAAGAAAAAGCATAAGCGTTCGACGGATCAAGTTGTTGATTCAGTGCGGAAAAAGATGGAGCCTTTGAGGTTAGATAAAAAAAGCGCGCGGGTTGAATTTATCCGTCAAGAAAGTGAATTTGCTGTTGCTCAGGGCGGTGTGAAGCCGATTGTTATTGAAATCAAGGGATATAATTTGCAGGAATTGGAAAGGTTCGCGGATTCTCTGCGTAAAAAACTTTTAGATATTCCGGGCGTAACCCACCTTCAGGATGACCGCGGTGAAAAATCACCCGAAACCAAGCTCGACATCAATAAACGGCGCGCGGCTCTTTATGGTATCTCCGCCATGGATATTTCGCTGACCGCTAAAACCGCGATTGAAGGCGCGGTCGCGACACAATTCCGTGAAGAAGGCCGTGAAATTGATGTGCGCGTCCGTCTGCGTGATCAAGATCGCGATCGAATGGAAAATATTGAAAACTTACTGCTTTACTCCAAGGTGCTCGATCAGCAAATTCCTTTGAAAGAATTGGCGTCGATTGAGCGCGGAATGGGTCCCAGCGAGATACGCCGTATTGATCAAGAACGAACCATCACCATTTTGGGTGAAATTGAAAGCGGTTTCCGCGATAAGGATGTTCTTGAGGATGTTCAAAAGATGCTGGCCGGACTTGACTCTGAAAAAGACATTCCCGCGGATACCGCGGTGGCTTTGTCCGGAAAACTGAAAGAAATCCGTGAAAGTTTTGGCGGAACCATGTTTGCTTTTATTTTAGCGATCGTTCTCGTTTATATGGTTATGGCATCGCAATTTGAATCGATTCTTCAGCCTTTTTTGATCATGTTTACGATCCCTTTTTCATTTTGCGGTGCTTTATTCGCGCTCAAGATTTCAGGGGGCACTCTTAACGTTATTTCTCTTTTAGGGTTTGTGTTATTGGGCGGTGTTGTTGTGAACAATGGTATCGTTTTAATTGAGTATATGAACCAGCGCCGCCAAGAAGGTGAAGAACTTGTTTCGGCTGTTTGGAGCGCGACACGTATTCGCACGCGGCCTGTTTTGATGACCGCGATTGCCAATATAGTGAGTATGGTTCCGGTTATTTTTGGTTCTGATATTTTGCGTCCCATGGCGGTAACGGTCATGGGCGGTATGTTTTCGTCCACCGTATTAACTTTGGTCTTATTGCCTTGTCTTTATATTCTTTTGGTACGGTATGTAGAGATTCCATTTTTCGGTGTGGAAGCGGATCCGATTCCCGGTGAAGATGAATTGCCGAATGATGAGGCGCGGACCTAGGAATGGGGCTCCCCACCGTAGCCATCAAACGTCCGATTTTTACAGCCATGCTTTATATCGGGCTTTGTATTTTTGGAATCATTTCGCTTTTCGCGCTTGAAATAGAGCTTTACCAGGGTCAAAACCAA
>DDUN01000025.1 GCA_002344825.1 Candidatus Multiplicimicrobium inquinatum
TATTTGCAAACGCAGCCAAGCCTGAAACACCAGAGGCAAAGTCCAAGCAACCACAGCGGCAGAAATCCATTTGATCACGCGCGGTAACGGGCGAGTTGTTAAATCAATCCAGCCCATGGCGTCCGCAATCAGTAAAATCCCGGCCGGAATCATCAAAGTAATCCAAATCATACCCGCCCTCCCCGAGTCAGAATCTTCCAATGCTTTTCTAAAACCGGCTGAACAGAAAGGCGGCTTCCCTTCTGCAGAAGAAGCATTCCTTCAAGTCCTTTTATTTTTTTGATTTCTTCCAGCGCAAGGACTTGCTTCCATTTTTGAACAAAGGCGACATCCACCAAATACCACGTCGGTGCTTCTTTTTTACTCTTAGGGTCAAAGTGGACATCTTTCTTATCAAACGCGGTGGGATCCGGATAAGACTTGCCCGCGACTTTCGCGATACCCGCAATGCCCGAAGGCTCCGCATTTGAATGATAAAAGAAAACCAAGTCGCCCGTTTGCATTTGATCACGCATAAAATTACGCGCCTGATAATTGCGCACGCCATCCCACATGGTTTTGCCATCATGGGCAAGATCATCAATGGAGTAAACATCCGGCTCAGATTTCATCAGCCAATACTTCATGGATTCGCTCCACGAGTCACGCCCCAAGCCCCACGAATAAGAAAAAACCACCCCAGCATCAAAAGCAATCCGCCAATCGGTGTAATCGCGCCAAAGGCTTTAATCCCGCTTAAAGCCAAAAGATACAGGCTTCCGGAAAAAATGATTATCCCCGCGGCAAAGCATGTTCCCGCCCTTGAAATCAACTTGGAGTCAAAAACGGTCACCGCCCATGCGGCCGCAAGCAAGGCAAAAGCGTGATAGGCCTGATAACGGACCCCGGTTTCAAAAATGACAAGCATTTCCGATGATAAATGCCGCTTAAGAGCATGCGCGCCAAAAGCCCCTAAAAGTACGCTTAAAAAACCAAAAGAAGCTCCGGATAAAAAAAGAATTTTTTGCATGACGCTATTATAGGTTGGAAAAGCTGAACCGCCAACGACGGTCATTGATTAAATTGGATTTATAGCGGGCTGCGTTTTAAGAAATCATCCACGCTGGCTCTATCCGCGCCCATCAATCCAATTTTAATCCCGTACGCTTTTAAAACACGGTTGGATTGGATAATCGCATAAAGCAGAAAAAGCACGCCAAGAAGGCCGACAACAAAGCAAATGGCCATCACTGCCCACAAAAGCCATTTTTTCGAAAAGAACTGCATGATCTGCGAGAGATGATAAAGCGCACGAAACATCCAGATTGAGCAAAACCAATAAGCGCCCTGAACCATGTAATTCATCAATTGAAAAAAAAGTGGCGGCTGGGATTCCCCTCCTGCCGGAAGGGCGGTATTTCTAGCAATCAGAGAAACAACTAAAACTAAAAAACCCGTGGCGATAAACCGCGCCGCGAACCAAGCAAGCATCTTTTTTTGGTGATAGGCAATCAGCCTAATTTGATCCGCAGTAAAAGAAACAGGATTTGAAGACCCCATTTTAGTTCGAGAGAACTTTTTGAAGATCTTTGTCGGCAGCCACTTTAGCGTAAAGCGGATTGGGGTTAAGCAATTCAACAATATCCAATTTCATGGATTCGCGCGTGTAAGAGGCCATATCCAAAATTTGCGTATCCATGCGAATTGCGTCTTCGGGGCAGGCCTCCACACAAAAGCCGCAAAAAACACATTTACCTAAATCAATGTCAAAGCTCTTGGGGCGCTTTTCAATATTCACATCAGGGTGCTCTTCCGCCACAATCGTAATACACTTTGCGGGGCAAACCGTTTCACACATCATGCAGGCAACGCAACGCGGTGTCTCATCATGCCGCTTGGTCAAACGATGGCGTGTGCGTAAACGCGAGGGAGGTTTGCGTTTTTCTTCCGGATACATAATCGTCACGCCCGCGCGAATGGCTTTAAAAAGACCCAGCCAATGCATGGTATGAAAAAACAGATTTTTCCAAAAATGTCCGCCGGTAATCCATACCCCGCGAAGGATTTCAGGAATATAAATCTGCTGCCAAAAATTGAGTTTCGGTCTCGCGACCGTCTTGGTTTTGATTGCCATAAGAGCGCAAATTGTAGCATAAGCGGGACAGAGCTCCAAGAGCTGAGGCGCCTCAAAAGCAAGCTTTTTAAGCGGCAGAAAGGACGCTTCGAATCGAGAGCAACTTCTCGGCCAAAGCGGTAAGCCCCAACGCGGAATAAAGCGCAGAAAGGCGCTTAGGAGTCCAAATCTCACGGTTTTCCGAAGGGATATCCTCAATCAGACGAGCCCACTGCAAATCATCCTCTGCTGTCATCCAGGCTGTAATTTTATCTTTTTTGAGCCATGCCACCGCGGAAACTAAATCAGCAAAAACACGCGCACGGTTTTGAAGTTTTGCAGGAATTGCTAATTTATTTTCGGAAAGTACCGCAATTTTTTGGTCCGGCAATAATCGATTAAGCAGTTCATCCATGCCTTCCTGCTCTATCATTGAGGGGCTCAGAATAACACCTTCTTTAAGATCCCTCGAGAGCCCGGCAATTTGTCTTCCCTTTTCGCGCAACAGCGCATCTTGTTGAGAAATAGCTTCTGGAAAGTATTGATGGATCCATTCCACAAACTTATCGCGCGTCATCAAGCTCACGAATTCGACTGACACAACTCCACCTGTCAGCTGCGCAACATCAACAACCGAGGTCACGTCTTTTTTGCGAGCCTCCGAGCGGGCATCTAAAACCCTGCTGACAAGTCTGTCCATTTCATCATAAGTTAAGTCTTCCGCGTTACCAGCATCATAGGCATCTGCAATTTTTTGATAAACTTGGTTTGCAATACCATTCACATCTTCTACATCTTTGCGGTGCTCAGTAATCCAAGCCCTAACCCCGGCTGTTCCCGAATAAACATTGACAATATTCACTCGCTTGCGACCAATAGATGGTAAATCAGCAAATGAATAAACCAATGGCCCTTTTAAATGCCCGTCCCAATGAATCCCGGCGGTATCTCGAACTTCGCCGGGCCCAACTAATCCTTTGCGGTAATTTTTCGTCTTTTGAGCAAAACCTATCACTTTCTGGATAGCCCCCGGCTGAACAACTCCGGGCTCAACTTTATCGAGAATTTTCAAAGCATCTACCATGGATAAAAGTCCGTCTTGATCACCTCTTCCGTCGAGGCTCACATCCAAGGCAGAGCCGCCATACCTTAAGAAAGCTTCGGCATTCGCTAAAAGTGTCTCATGCGACATATTGATGCCTTGGTGAAGGTGTCCTCGAATAAATTTAGACTCGATTCCTGCATGCTCAATAACAGCATTGAGAATCGCAGGGATGCCGCGCGGAAGCTGAGCTCTTGGATCCGCTTCTCCGAGTCCCAAAGTATCCGCTAAAACAACGCGAAGTGTGATGCCTGCTCGCTCTGCTATTTTTTTGGCTTCGGCCAAAAAAGGCACCGCAAAACCCATAATATCAGTGCGCGTAATATCTTCTAAAACCAAATTAACCTCCGTGGCGCCGTCATCAATCGCCTGCCGTAAAATATCCAAATTCAAACTCATGGCCCACTCTCTTACGGGTAAATTGCTTCTGGATCGTTCATATTGCGAGTTCATTTTTTCCCACAAATGCCGGTCTGAAACGGCGACAAGAATATAGCGTGTTGTGATGCCAAGATTGTACGCAATATCTAAATCACTTTTCGTCGCGCGCCCAAATCCAAGAAGCTTCATCGCCGAAGACTCCTTTTTCGACATAAACTGCTGTAAAGCCCTATATCGATCGACATCCCGCCGCTGATAAAGAAATGCTTCCATATGGGCCACCGGAAGAGTCTGAGCCAGCTCAGCCCACTCAATCATTTCTTCATCCGTTAAGTAATACCCAGCCTGCGCACCCTCCCTCAATGTCACATCATTCAAAGTTCTTCCTTTTAAAGGAATTTCAACAAATGGTGTGGCCGAAGGGTCAACTGTGCTAATAGGCATTCGATTACCCGGGAAAATATTCTCATAAAAATGGGGGCCCTCTTTTAAAGTTGGTATAAAAGCTCGAGATTCTGACCGCGCGGGCTGATGCCACTGGCGCAAATTTTGATTTAGTTCGCGGGCGGAGCGGGTTTGAATGCCCGCCACTTGGGCTTGCAAAGCTTGCGGTGAATGGGGCCGCCTTAAAACCGCTTCAAGACCACGCAGAGAAGCGATTAACAGTTTGATGTTTTTTTGCGCGTAAAAATAAACATTATGATCGACCACAAAACGAAAATAAGTTTGATCTAATTCTTCAAATTTTTCGCGAATAGCGGTGACTTCTTCCAAAACCGGTTCGGGTGATTTCGCTAACACACCGCTTAAATCATTCAAAGCTTGCTGAATATCTCGCGTACGAATTTGATGAAAAAGATAATCGCGTTTTCGAACAACACCTTTTTTCTTTTTGCGAATATCGGGCAATCGCAAACGAACCCAGGTCAGCGCATGACTTACACCGATTTGCGCGGTTTCAAGATGCGTAAGATTCTGCGAATTTGCCAAGCGCTTCATCGCATCTTCAGCCATTTTCAAGCTTTCCTTCGGCATGGGTACAGGCTGCCCCTTATCGAGTAACTTCGCTTGCTTTTTTTTCAAACCGCCTTTACCGTCCGGACCTTCAGCAGCATCCTGAATCACAGCGAGCCATCTTGCGGCTTCGTTTTGATCTAACTCACCGCGTCTTCTTGTCGCGGCAATTTCATCACTCAAATCTGTCAACGCTAACTCATGATAAACAAGCTGAGCAAAATCTCGCTCTTGGCTTTCAATGGTATGCAGTCTTCCGCGATAAGCCTTATCCATCTGATCGTGTTCCAGCGGAATCAAGCCGGGCATAAGGATACGGCTTCCGTCTTGAACCGTATGATACTTCCACACCATCTGATAAACCTGTGTTTTGCCGTCTTGCGTCACAATCTTAAACGCAGGCTGTCCTGAATAATCAAGCGTATAAATCAAATTGCCGGCAGCACTTAGAGTTCTGAAACGAGGACCGCGTTCAGGCTCATGCGTCAAAACATAGTGCCAGCGATGCAATTGCGCAATTTGACTGTACCCCCGAATGATGGAGTAGGCGATCAACGGATATTTTGTGCGGTGATGAAACGGATCTTGAAGCCGATTTTTAAGCAAAAGCATTTCCGCTTTCAGCTTTTTCTTTTGAATTAAAAGCGCCTCATAGAATAATGCGGTGAATCCATCGCGGTCATCGCGGCGGATTTTCTCCATCTCTTCAATTTTTTCTTTAAAGGCGGCGGCTTGCATTCGGGCAAACGGAGATAGCTCTTCAACTCTCATCTGATCAATTAAGCCAAGCTGTGTTTTCTCTAAGTTATCACGACCGCGAATTTCGCCGAGCCTTGAGTCCAACTGCTCCGATAATGCTTCGTATTTTTCATCTAATATTTTACGCCCATCCTCGCCTAAGGTTTCGGAATACTGCTGATTCAATTCTTGAATTTCAAAAAGAGATTTGTAAAAATCAACCGCACGATAAGCTGCCGCCGCTTCGGGAGAAACTTTTATTTCACGCGCCTCGGAGCGCTGCGCTGTTGAAAGCGGAACGGCATCATCAACGCTCATCATCATTTCAACAAATCGATAAAAATACGGCTCAAAATCTTTTTTGTTGATTACCACTTGCTGCTCGATCGGCTTCAGCTCCTCATGCACCCAGACAAAATAGCGCTCCTTCGTCGAAAATAACCCCGCAAAAATGTTCGCAAGATTTTCCAATTGCGCCGCCTGCGCGACAATCCGGCGCCATTTTATTTTAACGCCCAGAATTCGAATATACGGCTTAATTCCCAGTTTGCGCTGTTGGATGATTATTTTCCGGTTATCCGAATCGGTCGGATCAATGCGATCCAGGGGATCGTTCCAATCAATCAGTTTAGTAGAATAAGCATAGCGATGCTCTCCCGCGGGCACAATTACTTCTTCCGATGAATGACGAATAAGCTCGCTCCAAAACTCTCTATAAAGCGTCCCCAAAGTTCGCGGCTGAATCATTTCATCTTTTTCCCCGTAACCCGCAATTTGTTTTTCCAAAAACACCGCCATCCGCTGAACAGCAAGAATCGAAAAGGTCCATTGTAAGTTGCTTCCGCGGGCGAGCCTGTCCACAATTTCAGCGCTCGGAACAGCATTTAAACCGGCCAGGTAATATCGAAACCAATTTTGACCAATGCCTAAATGGTTTGTCTTTTCACCTTCTGCTTTTTGCGCCAACCCCTGAAAAACACTCGCTCCCATAAAACTTGCCATTTCTAAAGCGACCGTATCATCGATAGCAGGGCTGCCTTCAAGATTTTTCTTTTCCATTAAAAACTTCAAAAATTGGCTGTACCACTTATAACTTTCTTTTTTAAGGCTCGACTGAGTTGCGTGTATCAGCTGCATGGCATGCCGTAGCCGCGCCAGTGAAATTCTACTGTCTAAAATAACGGGTGTTTTTTCATCCATTTCCCGAAATTCAAGTAAGGCATTGATAGCGGATAAAAGGCGCTTGTCTAAGGTATGCCGTAAATCAATTACCCAATCCGCCTGCACGTTTTCTTCGAGAATTTTCTCTCGGTAGTGTTCATAACTGACCAAAAAATGCATTAAATATCGGTTAAGCGCTTCAACGATTGATTTCTTCTCTTTCGCCGTTAGCCCTCGCTCTTTAACCAACCACAGGCCATTTATGAAGGCCGGCTCATCCAAGTTCTTTTTAAATAAATCGGATAAACGCGCAAAATCTTCTTTGAACCGGACTGAGCTCTCATCCGAAGATTCCAGAGAGTCCAAAATTTGATCCCGCGAAACATGCGGATGTTCCTCAATGACTCTCTGAACAGCGTATTCATGAGCGACAATATCAAATAATTTTTTTCGGCTAATATATTTGGCAAGAATCGTGCGCCAATCGTCTTCATACCGTAAAATCAAATCTGCCAAAGCTTTTCCTTTATTTTTCTCACGATACTGAATTTCATATCTGCCGGCATACTTACTGTCCACATCCAAAACGCTGTCGCGAGAAACGCGAATCACACGGCTTAAATAATGGCGCTGCCCGCGTTCATCCGGTATCTCTTTGGAATCACCGGGCAGCGTAATTTCCATATCCGGATGATCGGGAAGGGCTTCAACCTCTTCCTGGGTTTTGGAATTGCGGTGCCATGCGTTGTGAATCACAATCGTGAAAAAATCCTTTTTTTCATGCGCGTCAAAATAGCTCCGAATCGCAGTCAGCACCTTCACTATTTCCGATTCATGCCAAAACTCCCATTCATTTTTAACGCCCCTTTTTCTTAAATCGGCGGCCGCCTCTGTTTTCGTCCGAACAGATTCCGCTGTCAAAAAGAAATCACCGTCAAAAGGAACGCGCCGAGGGCTTCCGTCTATTCCACTTTTCAACATTTCTCCGATATGCCCAGAATCGACACTTTTACCCACGCCGGATGGTCCTGTTCGAAATAGAATACCGCCCTGCCGGCCTCCAAAGTGTTTTTCTAAAACCGCTCGTAATAATGGAACATAACTTTTCTTCTCGGCCGCAAATAAATAAAACGGTATTCTCCAAGACTTTCTCAATCGGTCTAGTTCATTCACAATTTCTTCGGGCGTCTTCAGGGATTTTTGTTTTATAAGCTTTGAAGCAACCCGCGGGTGCTCCCGAACGCTCAGAGTTTCAAATCCTCTCCCGGCAAGAAAATCCGACAGAAACTGCCGCAGCTCGTGATAAAGCCCCTCAACCACAAACCATGTCTCCGGAAAATTTTCAAAAGAAATATAAGGCTGTCCGGTGTCTCTTTGAACTTTGATTTCCGCCGTCCACTCGGACGCGAGTAATCCATTTTTAACTTGGGCTCCGTGATAACGCTGGCGGATTAAAAATTTAAGCTTGAGCTGCGTTGAAAACTCGGACGAAACAGGTTCCGCGCCACGAAAAAGCAGAGAAAAAACAGGATTCGCCTCAAAAAACTGCCTTTCTATCGCCTCACGGCTGGGCCAAGCATAAACCCGCATTTCAGAGCGATGGCCTTCTCCCCCCGCAAATCTCGAGTCCGTGCGGGGCTTACTATAAAGTAATTTTTTGTGAATATATTTCTGAATAGAAATAGGCAAAACACCGATGCGCTGTTTCGTTCTTATCTCCGTTGACCTAGCGCCTTTCGAATAATCATCAACAACAAGAACATTGTCAGAGTAGGTGCTTTTCAGGCGAGCAACTACATCAGGATGACGGAAATCATTAAGTAATACGAATTTCATCCTAATCCCCGGTCGGGCATCGTTTAGATCCTTAGCAATGTGGGTTTCCAAATGCTCTAGGTTATCCGCCCCTGTAATAGTATAAAAATTCGTTAGAGCCTTTAAATCTGGAGCCAGAACAGATGCTAGGATATCGATACCCCCCTTATATTGGGTGCTGTCCCGGCTTGCATTGATCGTAGAAAGTAGCGGCTTAAAAATTTCCGAGATCAACTTAGTCATTTGAAATCGATCTTCAAAAGGGGATTTATTTGGCTTCCACGGAACACCGGAATCTCCCTCGCCAGTAAATCGATCTCCAATGGGAGAAAAAACACCGTAATATGTCCGCGGTTCTGTGGTGTCAGAAACGCCAACCAACGCTGACAGCACAACTTCAACATGATTGAAATGCGGCGGATCAAACGTTCCTGGTAATTCGACGATAACAGGCGGGGCATCTCTAAGCGCTTCCGTCGAACTTTCTTGTCCGTGTAAAAGATCCTCAAAATCTCCTAAAATAAAGAATCCTTTCTCTGCTCTCTGTTTTAATATTTGCAATGCTTTTTGGATCCGATTATAAATCTCACGAATGAGGCGCTGGTCTTCTGGATTGGCGTCTCGTTCCATATCGGCAACTGTCTGATTAGCAAGTTTTTCAATATCAGATAATAAACGAGAAGACGGGTTATTAATTTGGGCAGGATCAAACACCAACTCACGAGCCTGATCCAAAGCCTGTGATATGCTATTTATGTCCCCTAGTATAATAAATTTCAATGCATTCTCATCAAGCCCTTTATCTTGCAAATCTTGAGGAATCTTGCCGTTTATTTTAGCTTCATAAAGAATCGATCCTACTCCCCCATAATTTAGCGCCACAACTGGTTTCCCAGATTTCAAGACCTCAATCACTTCTTGCGTCGTACCTTTATTGCCATTCATGGCAATAAAAACATCTCCCACTAGCGCCGTGCGCATATTCCGAATTGTAAAGCTTGTCCCCAATCGCTCAATGCCAAGATTATCTGAGGACACTCTTTGATATTCTTCATTTGGCCCAAATCCTGTCGGAAGCAATGCGAAGAATCTATCCTTTGACGTCTCTGATGAAAAATACCCTCTATAAAAATCAGCCCCAACTCCTGAGTCACCACCTGTAAAAGCCACAGCGTTTAAAGGCCTCAAATAATCGGCTAACGCTCTTCCTAATCTTTCTCCATCAGCAACGGTATATTCTTTTGAAGGTTTCGCTGCTCCCACTATCCCCACCCTAAGCCCTTTTCTCTTTGATCTGATAAAATCAGCCTCATCTTTAAGAATTTTATTCAAGTTATGATCCATTCCCCTTTCTTCAATAAAAGATTCCACGTCATCTAAAATTCCTTTAAGCACAATCTGAGAATCATGGCGT
Source organism: Candidatus Multiplicimicrobium inquinatum (assembly GCA_002344825.1). Taxonomy (GTDB): domain Bacteria; phylum Omnitrophota; class Omnitrophia; order Omnitrophales; family Aquincolibacteriaceae; genus Multiplicimicrobium; species Multiplicimicrobium inquinatum. The sequence continues at coordinate 9,718 of DDUN01000025.1, forward strand.
TCATCTAAGTCCGCTAAATGATCTCTTAATGAAGCCCTAATCGCGCTGGTAGCTTTGGCTAATCTCTGAATTTCCGCTGCATCCACGGGCTCAACCAAGATAAAATCTGCATTATTTCTAGATAAATCTATAGCTTCCTCCTCTGCTTCAAGGACATTCCTCCATATCAGTAAAGTTGCAGCATAATCGGTGTCACCACCGCTTGTTAATAATCTCCGCATAAACCTTATCTGCTTGGGCGCATCGACAAAAACTTTAGTTATAGGTGCTGACTTTGGTAGACCCTCTATAAAACTCGGGTTCACCGCATGTAATCCATCAACGATCAGCGGCTGATTAAAAGGCGGATTAATTATCTGGGTAAACGGATGTGCATAATAATAAGGAGATGTTACGGTTACTCCTTGCCCTTGCAATAATTGGGAGACATGGGCCCATACCAACTCATTGTTATGAGATATAAAACGTTCGTGGCTTTTTGTCCCGTATTTCGTAGCCCCTTCATCCGATGGATAAAAATCAACCGGCAATATGGGAGATCCCAATAACTCTTTCAAAGAATCTGCCACCGCCGTTTTTCCTGCACCTGACGGCCCTCCCAAAAGAACAAGCCCGCCGTTCTGTTGCTTTAAATGGCGAACCAATGTTTCACGATTCAACGAAGAAGCTCTTATCCGATCATTGAGAATTTTAATTTTCTCCACATCGACCGCATCCCGGTAATTTTGGATCACCGCAATAAATAATTTAGATAAATAGAAACCATCTAACAATGCCACCAATGCCCTAAACTTAGCTATTTCCATCTGAAACAACGCCGCCACGACATAGCGGGTAATGGTTGTATCCCTGCGGTTTAACAATTTTGCGGTTTCTTCCAGCGGCCTAGAACGAATCAAAAACGAATTAATCTCTTCCTCTATGGCAGGGTCTTTTGTTTCAATCGATGCAATTGAAATGATGACGAAGTTGCCGGCTATCCGCATTTGATACTTATTGGCTAAAACCGTATTTATTTTTCTTAATGCCGAGCCCGAAGCAAAAAAGTCATCAACAAATATGACATTCTTCCCCTCATAAGATTGATCAGATTCCACGCTGTATTCATACATTTCTTGGACGGCGTCTCTTTCCGCCTGTGTCTTCAGCTCAGCATAAATAAGAGGCTTGCTAGATATTCTGTTCTTGCGGACAGCTCTCACGCTAACATATTCTATGCCGAGCTTAGCTGACAACTTCCTTGCGAGAGGAACTATGGACGGCTTGCTTAGGCTGTAACCCGTCGTGGCAAGCACCCATTGTCCTGGGTTACTCTTGATTTGATCTCCGAATTTCTTTAGGATCTCTGCTTGAAGCATCTCCAGAAAATAATCCAGCTGCTCTTGACTACCGTATTTATATGCTGAATATCTAAGTAGCACATTTGGATCTGACATAATCGCTTCCCTGCTTCCAAAAGAATATAAAGCAACATGCTCTTTATCCCGCATTTCGGAGCGCCTGTCTGATTGAGCCCCATCCGATGCATTCTTATTGTGGTCACCACTCCCGTTGCTAATAATCAACAATTCCTGAGGGATATTTAAACGATAATTGTGCTGCACCTCGTCCCATAGGTTTCTTTCTATATACTCTCGAACTTGAGGATCTGCAGTCGCTGACTGCAACGCTGCTTTTTTTAATACAAAGGGCACAATTCTGAGCATTTCATCAAGATCAGCTGTGACTGTAGATTCCAAGATCTCAAGGGAAGCCTCGAAGCCCTCTGAAATTAACCGATCTTTGATGGCTCTACCATCAATGGGCTGAGATGGGATGCTCAATGCTTTTTTCATCCTAGAAAGGTCTTTCTGACTGCTTCCGTGAACAGTATATAAAAGAATTAATTTTCCTCCAGGCTTAAGCCACGAAGCCATCCTTTTAATTTGATTCATCCTGTCTTTTTCTTCAATGTAGTACAAACTATGTGAAACAAGAATGACATCAAATTTGTGATCCGGAACATATTCCTGAATGGGAACAGTAATTACATCTAACCCAGGAATTTCTTTTGATTTCAATCGCTGTGAAGCATGTTTATCGATCTCGACTGCCACCCCGCGCTTAAAAGACGGCATCAAGACTTGCGTAATAGCGCCATCTGATGCACCCACATCAAGAAAGTCCCCATCCTGCTTTAATTGCAAAGGAGAAAAATGATTATTTAAGATCCTCTCTACTCTGGCAATTAGTCCTGACTCATGATCTGACGCCTTCCTAAACAAATCAAATAAAGGGAGATATTCACTAAGATCGCTACGTTCTAAACCAGCTTGCTTTACCACTTCTTGAACATGTGCTTTGCCGATCATCACCCTGTCCATTTTCTTGCCCCGCATTTCAGAGCGAGCGCCATCCTTGTGTCTCTCAAAAGAGTGAGGATTCCATATTTGATAACCGGCCCTGGGACGCTTCGATCCCCTTTCCGGTAAAAGCGGGGGGGCCGTCTCAATCTCACGCTCTAAACCAGCCCTATGTGTTTCAATCTCTTCCAGGATAAAAATGATTTTGTTCAGTTCTATAACTTCTATTTCAAAACGTTTCCATTGGGATTCAAAAATAAAAAATTCGGCGGTTTGTCCGGTCATGCCATGCAAAGAAAACTCATACCAGTGTTCAAACTTTTTCATTTTTTCTAACTGCTCAACCAATTGATCTCTTTTTGACTTTAAAGCACGAGCTATGCTTTCTGAAGTTCCGACATTTAAGTGATCCATGCCTTCTTGAGCAGCGACAGAAAGATCCGCAAAAACATCATTTGAAATACCCCTCAAATGTTCTCTGGCCAAACTTAATAACCCCTCTATCCACGCTAAATCCGGATCGCTCGTGTCATTTTTAAAACGGCCCATTTTTAACGCCCATGTCGTAACAACATGTTTAGAAAGGCCGGAAATATTTTCCTTCTTTTGCTCTCTCCACTCCGTGATCCTCTTCGCGGCTTGCCGCGCTGAAGCCGGGTGATTTTGCGCAGCAAGGATGAGTCGGTCCCTGATCAAAGGTGCCATTTTTTCATTCATTGCCCCAGCCAGACGAAGCCGGACGGCATCAACCGGATTCGACCAAGAATAAAACATATCAAAAAAATCAAGATGAATTGAATTTGAGAAAAGTTCAATTCCGGGAAGCAGTGTTTGAAGCGCTGCTGCATTTTCTTGCATGAAAAATCCTCTAACTATTTCTGAGGCGGTTTCGGACACGGACTGCCCGCTCACAAGTCCCGGGCCGAACAAAAACCCAGTCAATAATTGGCCAAAATGCCGCCTGTCCATTCCCGGTAAATCTCCCGCGGAAGCTGCTTTCTCCTTTAATCTGAGATGCTGTGAAACCATTCGCAGTAATTTATCCGCCTCGGGATCCATACCGGATTCCGCCAAATCAGAAGGGTTCGCGTAAAGCAGCTTTAAAAAAGTTAAAAAATCTGTTTTTTCAGAAAACGGAATCGTGGTGTCGTGTTTGATTCGTTCAATAAAGTTACGTGTCAAACTTCCCCATGTTACAGATTCTTTTTTTATTTTTCCGACGCGCCCTTTCACTAAAACAGCCTGTGCTGTTTCATCTATCCATTTTGTCCAGCTCAAAATTCTTGCCGCATCTGTCCTCCGCATCTCAGAGCGGCCGGCAAAAAGTGTCCGCTCACGGTAGGCGTGCAAATAAGGCTGAACCTGCGCCATAATTTTTTGAGCGACTTCAAGGGAAGTTTCCTGCTCGGATAAGTCTTTCATCTCCCAGGCGATTTCTCTTTTAAGCTTTGTCACTTCCGCTTCATATTGGCTGAAAGCCTCTTCGAGCCGGTCTCTTACAATCGGATCAGGATTGGCGGCTTCAAACACATATCTCGAAACTGAATCAATAAGTCCATAAAACCGAGCTTCTTTATTTTTAAGCTTTTCATGCAATTGTTTTTTTCGAGCTTGAATCCGCTGCCGCTGTGATTCCGTGGTGTGGCGGGGCGCATCTTTTGTCCCGTTGACCCGGCTTAAATTCAACATCAATCCGCGGCGTGCCTCGGGAGAAAATGATTTAAAAATTTCAATACCATGATTAAGTTGTCCGATCACTTTTTCGGAAGATTCCAGGATTTGATCGCGCAAACGAAAAAAGCGCTCGTTTTCAAAAATATACCGGACGCGTTCATCGTCTTCGTTCGTAAAAAGCTGCGCTAAAACATCTTGCGCGCGCGCGTTAATCAGCGCAGCGTTGCCGGCAATCTGTTTTTCTTCGGTGGCAATTAAATTCCACAGCCTTTCCATTAAACGGCTATTTTGCTTTCCCCATCGCTCAAAAGCTTCGTTAAGCCCCAAATGCTCAGTTGCCCATTCAAACACAAGCCCGTGCCCAAACCGAATTTGACTTGATTTTTCCGAAGCGATTCTGCGCGCCAAAGAGCCCAGTCCTTTATAAAAAAAGTCAGGGACTTGCTGCGATGTTTCAACCACGGGCATGCGCGTCAACCCCGAAACAGTGGCCGTGACGAAAACGCCGTTAAGCAAGTCAATAAACTGGCGACGGCTTATAGAAGACTGCAGCAATGATTCAAAATAAGTTAAATCATCGCGATGCAATTTTAAATAAGTCCTGTAGAGGCGGATCAATTTTTTCTCATCAGGCTGCAAATTCTGAAACCAGTTTTTTTGCGGACCGGTAACCTCAACAAATCGAACCGCCCAACCGGGCTCATGGTTGAATTGAACCAGCATTTTTTGATGAAAAAATTCTATAATTTTAAAATCGCTCCATTTTTTTGACGCGGCCTGCGCCGCCAAAACTTCTGGAAACTTTCGAAGGTATCCATCCAGCCAAAGCGTGGGATCAAACTTTGCCTGATCAACAACCGCGCGCAACTCCCCGACAACCGCTAATTTAAGTTCGGACATAAGCGTTTCGGCTGTTTTATTTTCCGGAGAAATCGGCTTACCGATGCGCACGCGAATATAAAACGGCGGCTGCCTCGGATCATTTTTTTGCCACAAACGGAATGCGCGCCAAAGTTCTTTCACCCCCCATTTGCGTGGAACATTTGAATCAATCGCAAACGGCACCACTGCGCTTCCGGTCTCAACGGCAATCTTCGCCGCCGAACTTTCACTCCAATGTAAAAAATCGCGGGCAATCTCATCATCGCTTTTGCCCGAGATAGCCGCTGTTTTAATCCGTTCATGCACACGCTCCGGCCGACCCGCGGGAAAAACACCCAAAATCGCCCCGGAGTTTTGGTTCAAAAACTCTTTGGCTTTTGCGACTGTTTTTCCTTTTTCAATGGGAAGTCCGCCGCCCATTTGAATCAATTTGCGTGTAAACGCATCAACGTGTTCAGGTTGCGCTATAAAAAAAGGCATCCGTCCTGCCAAGCGATAAAGCTCCGTCACGAAGAAAAGATTTTCAGCTAATCCGGTGTGATTGCCCGCCAAAACAAAACGTTCATCGGACCAAAGATTCTCATATCCTTCAATTTGAATCGGCCACGGTTTTTGTCTAAAAGTTGTCCATGCTTTAAAATTGCGGTAAAAAAATTCCCAAGTGCGCAGAAAAATCAAAAAGCCTAATCCTTTTCCGTTGCCGACCAAATTTTTAAATTGGGGAGCCTCTCTCTGCCGCATTTCCGACCGTGCTTCACCTGTTCCATCGACATCAAACAACGGCCTTAAATTTAAAGTACTTTCAGTTTGACCTTCCGTCTCTTCGCGGAAAGGTCGATTGCTCTGCCAGTTTTCAAAAGCACCAAGCTGAACTTCGTTTTTTAGCCCTGATAAATCAAACTTTCCAGCTTGCAATCTGGTCTTGGGAATCAGATCAAAACTGACTTCCTGCTCATCGATTGTTAAATAAAATTGCATCTCTTCTAAGGCTGCTAAGGCCTCTCTTTTTCTTTTTGCAATTTCTTCCAGCCGAAGCACTGGGTAATCTCGCATCGCTTGACCGTGGTTCTCAAAACCATATTGATGATTCTCAACCACATGCTGCCATGCCGACGCCAACTCACCTCTTCTCTGATAAAGCTCGGTCTCTATTTCAGAAAGTTCTTTTCTCAAAACTTGAATATCCTTCTCAAGTCCGCCCGAATGAGAGGTTAAAGCATTCTCCTTTTTTGGCAGGTCTACATATGACTCCAACACTCCAAATTCATCCCGATATCGTCTTGCGAGAAAATCAATCGCTGGCTGAGGTAAATTCCAAATTAAATCAGCCAACTCTTGCAGCATTTCATCTACTTGTGGCAAATGAGTAAAAAATTTTCGTTCGGGAATCCAATCACCCTCTAGAGGCGGAAGAAGATCCGACCGCCCTGCTTTTTCCAGCGTCTCTTCATTTAAAAAATATCCGATATAATCCGGATTCTCCCGAATCCAATCTGACAAATTCTCCATCACCTTCATGCGATGAGCTAAATACACAAAAGCTTGGTGAAGAGAACTACGCCTATCTGCAATATTCATCCCTGCGATTATTTTAGCTCTTGTTAAAACAGTGCTTTCATGACGAAGCAACGCTTCTGTGCCATGCAAATGGAAAAGAGCGCGACTACTTAACGCGGTGGGCAAGCTTCCAAAAAAAAGACTTAATCCTGCCATCCCGGAAAGTTTGAGTAAGTTGCGGCGATCAAGCTGCTGCAGCTCAGGGCGATGAATCACTGCCTTCAAATCTTTATTTTTTTTATTCTCAATCAATTTTCGCCCCACCAAAATAAGAAGCCGGCGACGCAACTCATGATCAAAAGGTTGATCGAGCAAGGACAGTCCAGCATATTGACCTGTCAAAATTTGAGCGATTTTTTTCTTTTCTGAACCGGTTAATAATCGCCCTTGATACTCCACATCGCTTTTCATTATGACAAAGAAATAATTTGCAAGTTCACGGTAAGTTATTTTATTTCCACGGCCTTGCTGTAATCGCCCCCAAACAAGAACACGATCCGCAATTTCATGTAAAAGATTAGAAAAGCCAACTTCTTCACGAGCGGCTTCAACATTCTGATAGGTGTGTAGAATTTCTGGTTGCACACCAATTACCGAACCTGCCAAATCAGGCGCTCGCCGCATTTCGGATCTGAAACCGGCCATTTCGTGATAAAGATTGAAATAGTTTTGCGCGCTCACTGCTTTTGAAAATTGCTGTGTGACAAAGCTACGGCCGGCTATTCCCATTTGACGCATTTTTTCGGGATTGCGGCTTAACGCGAGAATCGCTGCAGCAAGCGCGACGGTATCGCCTTTTTTTACGCCCACAGTGGAATCGGGATTAAGCGTATGCGTAACTCCCTCGCTCAAATAGCTCACCACCGGCCTCTGCATACTTTGCGCTTCAAGCGACATAAGTCCCGGCGATTCGAAGTAAGTAGGAAAAACAACCAGATCAGCGGCGGCATAGCCCTCACGCACCCCCGGTAAATCCGCGCTCGGTAAAATATTAAATAAACTCTCTAAACCTTCCTCTTTAATTTTTGATTTTACCTGAGCGGCATAAAGGGGATCTTCATCCTGAGGCCCCATTAAAACCATACGAAAACGCAGCCCTGCCGCCTTCAATTGTTTGGCAGCTGTGATCAAATCTTCCTGGCCTTTTCTCGGGATGAAACGGGCAGGATAAAAAATCATGAAATCATCCGAACCCTCTCCCAAAAACTTTTTACGCGCCGTCTGCCGATCCGCACGGGACGGATCAAAAAAGTCCGTATCAATTCCCGCTTCAATAAAACGTACTTTTGAATCGCGCTCGCGCGGCAAGGCGTTAGGGCCATACGCTGTTAATACCGGAACAAGCCATGGAAAAAAAAGATTTACTGCCCGGCGAAAGATTATTTTTAAAGGCCATAACCAATAAGCCCAGCCCGCATAAAAACTGTACGGCATATGATTCGTAACAGCCAAAGGTGTTTTTTGCAGACCCAGCAGAGCCCAATCAAATTTGGCATTCATTTGATGCGAATGAATGACGTCAATTCCCTCCTCCGTCATAATTTCGCGCGTTTGGCGGCGGATTTCTTTCATCCACGCCAAGCCTTTTCTGAAGCCATAAGGATAAGAACGAAACCCCGTTATGGGATGAAGCACGATAGAGCTGCCGTTTTGAAATCGCATTTCCCCGCTCTTTTCAGCAGAGCCCTCATTGCGGTAAAGAACGTGAATTCTCATGGGGCGCATGTTAACCATTTCCTCATTCAGCTGATGTACGTGGGTCATCATGCCGCCCTGCCGCATAATGTCCCAGTCCATAACCTGAACAATAGCAAGCTCCGGTTCCTGAACCATTTCATGCCGCATTTCGGAACGCTGCGTATGACCTTGAAGCCAAGCATGGTAAGCTGTCGCTTTCAGCGCTAATTCTTGCGCTTTAGAGTGCTCGGTGGGAAGCACATAAAAAAAGTCCGCATTGAGATCCGGCTCCACGAGCCGCAGCATTTGACTCATCATCTCAAGCATCGGCCCGCCCATTGCGGATAGCAACGGGTCGCTGCCTAACAAAGACCTCATCGCTTTTTGCTCACCTTTGGCATAAAAAATACGCGCCTGCGGAATGCCGCGGACAATAGCTTGAAGCTTCGCGGGATCCTGTGTGCTTGCCGAAACAATTTCCGCATCAGCTTGTTCTGCAACTAAAATTAACTTCAAAGCTCGCGAGTTGTTTCCCGATTCACTCTTCTTATAAGACTCTAAAAAATCCATAAATTCATCCGCGGATAAACTTAAAACTTGCTCGGGCGGTTCTTCCGGTCTCGTCCGGGATGAAGGCAAAAAAGAAACCAAAGGATCAATCGCTTGTATTACCCGCGGGTACCCACGCTCCATCGGAGCGGAACGTTCTTTACCAAAAGCAATCAGCTCAAGATCAGAGAAAGGAACGCTGTCTCGCTCAAAAAAGTATCCCCGCAAAAACGACTGCATATTTTCCTCTAGCGACAAAGGGTCATTTCCGGACATTCGCTTGATTGATGACAAGCCCACACTCAATTCATTAACAATGTGAATCAAGGCTTGTTCTCGAGTCAGGTTGCGGGTTAATTCGGCAGTTTCATGGTCGGTCACTTCAAACCAGCCGGCTTTTAAATCCGTGATAATATTTCCCGTATGCGGCTGATCAGTGAATATTCCAAGGGCGTGGCTTAACCGTAAAAGCTTTCCATAATAAAACACGAGCTCCGTTTTGGCTTGTCCCCGATAGCGGGTCATTAACTGAAATATTTTTTGAGATTCTTTCTTGGGCACGGCACGAATCAAAACACCCACCGGAAGACCTCTAAAATCACGGTCAGCAATATGCCCATAACCAAGCGCAAGATAGCGTGTCGCAGCCTGCCTTCTTTTTTGAGTTAATACTTCATACTCCTGTTTCACCGCAGAGAACAAAGCCCCTCCCAAAGGAATTCCTGCGCGAAGATTTAAGTGTTCGCGTCCCCAAACATCAATCACGGGTTTAATTAAACGATAGCCCTGCCCCACATGCGCCCGCGAATAATCCGGCAAATGAACCCCTGATTGATCTTTCCAGCCCGCTCCTTTAATTTCAATTGCTTCCAGCCGTTCATCGCCGCTTAAAATCAACGGATGGCGCAAAGCAACAATCCTTAAGCGACCATCGATTTCATCAGAGCGCGGTGCTGTAACCCACGCGGCGGCATCCAAAATTTGCTTTCGATCTTCAGGATGAATCTGATCCCAAAACTCTTTTGACAATGAAAAATCAACGGAAAGCGCTCCGGCATGGGTAATTGAAATCATTTCATCCGATAAAACTTGCCCCGGCTTGTCTTTCAAAGCTGCCTCTCGTTCGAGCTCAGATAGCGCGGCGTCAAACCCAGCTCTAAAATCCTCGGGCAATCTATCTTCACCTTCCGAAATAAACGCTTCCCGTTTTTTCAAAAGTTTCTCTAACTTGCGCAAATCACTTGCCATTTGATGAGGGGCCGGCAATTTTGAAGCTGCAAAAGTCTCTCTCAAAGTAAGATTTTGATTTTTAAACTCCTCTTGAATAAATTTTTTAAATTTTTTCTCGTCACTGCTAATCCACGTCAACACCCAACCCTGACCATCCTTAACCCTCAACGTCGGCTGACTATTCCCCGAAACTCTCTTCACCGTTAAGGTTTTAATCGGCATTCCGTGGGCATCACGAATCACTTGATCTTTAAAGAATTTATTTAACATGTTCTTAACCGCACCGGGAAGATCATCTGATAGTTCAAGCCGCATTTCAGAGCGCGCATCCTTTTTAACCCTGGGAGCGGAACTGCCTGTTCTTGCCGTAGGCAAATATTTAAAAACTTCATGCCGCTCTAACACGCTGTAGAGTGTGCCTTGAGGGATTTTGAGGCGCCTTGCCGCAGCATGAGTATTCCGATCCTCAGCAAGATATGCGCGCACCCATCGAAAAACTTTTTTGATTTCGGTGTCTGTTACAATTTGCCATTCTTGAATAAGCTTGGTAATTTCAGCTTCACTTGTTTTCATTCGTTTTGCAATTGCGGCCACATCCCCCTGTTCAATGACATACCATTTTCTGAGTTTTTTTCGCCTTGCCGCCTGTTGATCCATCCTTGCGATCTGCGCGTGAGTCAGATTGTTCTGGATATGATGAAAAATAGTCGCCTGTGAAAGACCAACCTTTTCTCCTGTTGCGGTTTTATCTCCTTCAGCAATCACATAAGCGCTCTGGATGCGCTGCATCAGAATTTCATGCCGGTTCTTTCGCTTATGGCTCATTTTTTCCAGTAACCCATGCTTGGAAAGATATTTGCGAATAGGATTATTAGAAACCCCAACTACCGCCGCAAGCGCGATGATGGAACCGTGTTCGGCCAAAGCTTTTTTCCACGCGTCTGAATTGTCACCGCCAAAAGATGCGATAAAAGATCGAACCAAAAAATCTGCCGGTCGATCATGCTTCCCGCGCATATCCATTTCGCGGGCTTCAGAGCGATTTGAAAACGGCAGCAAGTAATTATTTCCATGCGCTTGTGTCGAAGCCAGCGTCACTTCTTCGGTGGCTTTCCAATCCACCCACGTGAGCGGCCATTCGCGCGAATAAGTTTCAAGCTTCAACCATTCAACGCCTTGGCCATCTTTACGAAGAAGCGGTCTTGCATGAGCTGAGTAAAAAATTCCGCTTTCTTCATGAATGACAAACCGAATTTTTTCGCGGATCTGCAAGTTTTTTTGCATGAGATGGCGAAACCACCCCGGAACGGCTTGTGGATTAAACACGTCGTGGGCGACCAAGGTTTTTTGCGGCGCACGAATCACAACTTCTTCATCGTTATTTATCACAACATGAGTCCGTGCTTCCGAGCGGCTTTTTTCAAGATTGTGTTCATTCCATTTTTTTAAACCCCGGATCACTTCTTGCGGAATGGCGGGCATAGTCCCGGCAATGTCGCTGTAAGTTCCGTTCACCTGCCGTGCACCGAATTGAAACCCGCCTTTACGATTGAGTTTTATAAGGCTATCCCTTAAAGCATTATGAGAATAATGACTTCGAACCGTCAAAGGCTTCTCTCCGCCAAAATATGTCATGAGTGACAGCGCAATAAAAATCCTGCCAAGTCCTTGGCTTGCGGGTAAATTGGGGAAAACCTGCCCAAGACTAATCGCATCTCCCGCTCTTGTTGCCATAAAACTTCCCGGCCGCCCTCCCGGAAATTTTGAGGCGTCGGCATTTTGAATTCGAATCATCCCGCCTGTCTCGGTAAGTGGAAATTCAATTCCATAGCCCTGCTCAAAAAATGACGCAACGGCTTCAACGTCTAAAATTTCTCCCAAACCCGATTTTTTGAGGTCTCCCCGCATTTTAAAACGCGGAGAGGAAGTCACTGCAGCTTGCGCAGCTAAAGCATTTCGAAATGCGGCTGGCGCATCGGGCTCTGCCGGCGAAACAGCACGCAAATAGGAAACTGCCGTCACCCCCGGGGTGGTTCGGGACACTTCGGAGGCGGAATTAGCGGGCATCATCAGTTTAAGATAATTTTCGCGGCCATGGATTTGAGTAATGCGCGGGTGGACGCGTAAATAAGAAATATTTTTCTGCTTCAGCAAGCCGCCTATACCTTTCGAGTGAAAACCGCCCGTAATAATCGCGGCTTTCTCAATCTTTTCTTTTTTAATCCAATCAATAGTCCGCTCAACCATCACAGAATCGCGTGCTTCGGCAGTTGAATAAAAATCTCGCGCCTTTTGAGTCGTCGCTTCAATTCCAGTCCCGAGGCCAGAGCCCCGAGTCCCAACCACACTCCCCGCATCCTCACTTCTCCGGCCCTCAACCTCGGGGTTAATTTTACGCCACTCATCACAAGACAACTCAAGATTCAGAAGCTTCTTCAGCAGCAAATATTCACGGTATTTCGCGACAAACTTTTTCTCCTCCGCTGTTTGCGCTAATTTTTTGATTAGTTTGTTTTCAAGCGTCTCAGTTTCTTTTAACAGAGTTTGAACATCCAGCTCTTGGGCAAGGATTTGCTTACCCCACTCTTTTGAAAGTGAGGGATAGTCTTTGAACTTAAAGCCAAGCGGCGCGGCTTTTTCATAAAATTCCTCGAAATCTTCACGAGGTCCGGAGACCGTAATTTCAGGCCCAGAGGCCGATGGCCCGAGGCCCGAGAGCAACCAGCGATAAGATGAGAGTTTTTTCTCTTTAAGCCATTCTGCTAACCGCTGAACTTCTACTCTGACATCCGGCCTCCGGTCTGCGGTCTGCGTTTCAAGGAACTTGAGTTTCATAAAGCGCACAAACATCGGCCAATCGTACTGTTCACGCGCGTCGCCTAAGTCTAACCCCAAGTGCGCCTGAACCTTTCCCGCGAGCACACGTAAATGCGCCGAATAATCACTTTCGATTTCTTCGTGGAAACTCCATTGTCTAAAATAATCCGCAAGCTCGTGATTCAAAACTTGGGAAGCTTTCGTCAGAAGGCCAGCTTTCATCTCACTCAAAAAAGCATCCGACTCGGCTTTCGCGCCCATCACTGCACGAAATTGCTCCCAATTTTTTTTATAAAGCTCTAAACTTTCAATTCCGTACCCTGCCACGTCCGTGGCCTGAGTCCCGTGGCCTGAGTCCCGCGGAGAATTTTCATAAAGGAAATTCTCCGGTCCACCCACAATGCCTTTTTCGGTTAATTCAGAAAGGATTTTTTGATTTTCTTCCGCGTTATTTGAAAACTGCAATAAAGAAGGCTCTAGCTTGCTCCAGGCTCCTTCAAGGAAGAAGGTTTGAATACCGTATTCCTTTTTCAAATGCTCGAGAATGGCCTGAGTGTTCTTCTGCGCTTCAGGCTCGCCGTGAGCGTCTTCGATATGAATAAGGAAACTAGAGGCCGGAGACCGAAGATCGGATGGTTGAAAGATTTCTTGAATAGAACCAATATGCGCAGGAATAGAAATTTGTGTAAAACTAATTTCTCTCGAGCCTCCGCCCGCCGGGCTCAGAACTTCATTAAGCGGTGCTGGTGCCGACCACGCGGCAGTCTCCCAAATAAAAAGCCCCGCCATTAATAAAGCGGTTGCCTTCATCCAATGTTTTTTTGGAGGTATCTGTGTCATTCGTTTTGATTGTGGCTTCTAACTAGTTGATTTAATTAATGTTCGGAAAAGTTAACACATGAATGGCAACTTAACAAAAAAGGTACTTTTTAAAGCAGCTGCTTTTAACACTTACTCCTTACTGCTAGTTTTTGCTAGTCCCTCCCCCATCCCAGATACGGGATCTGGGATGGGGGTAGAAACTTGCCAAGCATGCTATAATTCCCACGTTTTTCGCACTTAAAACAAACTATTCTTAAACAAGGAGAAAACCATGGTTCGTATTGGAGAAAAAGTTGAAGATTTCAAAGTTGATATTTATCAAAATGAAGCTTTTAAAGAGCTGAAACTATCTGACCTCAAAGGCAAGTGGGTTGCTATGTTTTTTTACCCCGCTGACTTTACTTTTGTCTGCCCGACTGAACTTGAAGACGCAGCCGCGCTTTATGAACAATTCAAAAAAGAAGGCGCTGAGTTGATTTCTTTTTCAACTGATACTAAGTTCGTGCATAAAGCATGGCATGACGTATCGCCCGCAATTAAAAAAGTAACTTACCCGATGGCGGCAGACGCTTCCGGAAAAGTTTCCCGTCAGTTCGGCGTTTATATGGAAGAAATCGGTCTCGCATTGCGCGGAAGTTTCGTGATTGACCCGGATGGCGTTTTGCAATGCGTTGAAATTAACAACTTGCCGATCGGCCGTTCCATGGCGGAACTTCTTCGTAAAGTTCAAGCTGCAAAATTTGTCCGCGAAAATGGCGGCGAAGTTTGCCCCGCAAACTGGAAGCCCGGCTCCAAAACTTTGAAGCCCGGTCTTGATCTCGTCGGAAAAATATAAAATCAGAAGCAGGAACCAAGAAGCAAGAACCAGGAAAGCAAACTTGGTTCATGGTTCTTGCTTCTTGGTTCTGTAAACCGGAGGTTTACAATGGCATTCACACTTCCCCCGCTTCCTTACGCAATCAACGCTTTAGCGCCTCACTTTTCGGAAGAAACGCTTATTTTTCATCATGGCAAACATCACAATGCTTATGTGGTCAAGCTCAATGAGCTCACCGCAGGCAAACCAGAAGAAAATAAAACTCTTGAAGAGTTAATTCTCACTACAACCGGCCCGGTTTTTAATCAGGCCGCTCAGATTTGGAACCACACTTTCTATTGGAATTCGCTTTCTCCGAACGGCGGCGGCGAACCCAAGGGCAAGATCGGTGAAGCCATCTTAAAACAATGGGGCTCGTACGATAAATTCAAAGAAGAGTTCACGGCAAAGACTGTGGGCGTTTTCGGCTCCGGCTGGGGCTGGCTTGTTAAAAAAGAAGATGGCTCACTTGAAATCGTCGGTACGTCCAATGCGGGCAATCCGATGACAGATAAAAAAAAGCCGCTTCTCACTTGTGACGTTTGGGAACACGCGTATTACATCGATTTTCGCAATTTGCGTCCCAAATACCTCGAAACTTTTTGGAAGCTCGTAAACTGGGATTTCGCTGAAAAAAACTTCTCGGCTTAAATCTCGCTCTACAAACTTTACCTCCGGGGCCACAAATCCCGGAGGTTTTTTATTAAATCTATTCTTTGTATTCCTGTCTTATATAGCGTAGCCTTGATATAGACAAGACAGGTGATGATTAACATCAGCCCAAACAACTTCCAGCCTAAAGGCTCTTTATGAAATACGGCTCTGTTTTTGTATTATTACTTCTAACTTCTTTGGGAGTTTGCTCAACAGCCTGGGCGGCGCCTGATTTTCCGCCTCGTGAAAAAAGTCCGATTCAGCCAGTCACGACCGAACAGGCTGCGGCAGAAGCAGCGCTGCCAAACGAAAATGTAACGCCCGAATCCGCCAAGTCAGGCAAAATCGGAGAATCAGCGCTCGCAGAAATTCATGTCACTGTTTTATTCGGACAAAGCCAAAATGGCGAGAAGTCTTATAAGATCGACTATAAGGTGATTGAAAAGAAAAAAAATGAAACAGAAGAAAAAGAGCCTGCGGTAAAGGTTTCCTTTAAAAGCAAAGCGGATAAAGAAAAGTTTGCGGTTTCCGAAGTCTCCGTCAAAAAGAATGAAAATGGAACTTATAAAATCACCGCAAAGATCATCGAGACAACCCCCGATGAAATCACCAAACCCAAAATCACCTATCTCGACTAAGAACCTGACTAACGACAAACGACTGCCGCAGAGCGACTCAGAAAGTATAATTCAAACCAACTTTGTCTTTTCTTTTTCTTTCAATGGTTTACGACCACGAGACAGGATTGATTGCAAGGAACAAGCAAATCACTGAGGAGACGTATGCGAAAATACGTTGCACGAAAGTGATGAAGCTTGTGACGCTGCAAGCGGCCTATTTCAAAGAAAAACCACAAAAGCGGCGGTAATAATGAGAGAAGCCACAGCAATCGGGAAAATTCCCTTCCATGCCATCGACATCAGCTGATCATAGCGGAAGCGCGGTAAAGTCCAGCGAATGGTCATGAAAAGCCAGCACACGGCCAGCACCTTGAGCATATAACTTCCGATTTGCATTAAATCCACCAGCATTGCCGGTAAATTCACAACCGCTCCCCACGGAAAATGAAATCCGTCCGCGGACAGAAAAGGAACTTGCCATCCGCCAAGAAACAAAGTGACGGTCAAAGTCGCGATCAAAATCGTTTCAATAAAATCAGTAAAAAAGAACATGCCGAATTTCATACCGCTGTACTCGGTGAAGTAGCCGACGATTTCTGATTCCGCTTCGGGCAAATCGTAGGGAATACGTTTTGTTTCCGCGATACCGGCGGCAACAAAAAGGAAAAAGGCGATCGGCTGAACCACAATTCCCCATTTGGGAATCCAGCCCCATAAAAGATATTCGCCTTGGCCGCGAACGATTTGCTGAAGATCCAATGAACCATAAACCAAAACCACGCCTAATATAGTTAAGCCCAAAACAAGTTCATACGCCAACATCTGACTCGCCGCGCGCAAACTGCCCAAAAACGCATAATTATTATTCGAAGCGAAGCCCGCTAAAATAACTCCGTAAACCCCGAGCGACGCGGCGGAAAAAACATAAAGAATACCGACATTAATATTCGCCACCTGCAAGTTAATATCGCGGCCAAAAAGATGCATCGAATCCCCGAAAGGAATCGCGGCAAAACCCAAAAAGCAGCAAGTCAAAGAAAGAATGGGTGCCAAGGTATGCAAAAATTTATCCCCCGAAGGAGGAATAAAATCTTCTTTCATGAACATCTTAATCGCGTCGGCGATCGGGTGAAAAAGGCCCAATCCGTTCAGCGGCGCGAAAATAAGCCAATTGATCGGTGCGGCCCATTTCCAGGGGAGAGTAATATGGGCGCGATTAGCGCCAATGCGGTCCTGCATGAGCGCGCTTTGCTTGCGTTCAATCCAGGTGTGCAACGCGGCAAAAACCATCACGGTTTGATTCACCGCGAAAGCCAAAACAAAAGTGATCGCAACGCTCACCCAATCCATATTAGTTGAAAGCCTTTTTCATCGGTTTACAGAATATTGTCGTACTGTTGGAGAGAAGGTACTGTCGGAGCCGCTTGAACGCGAATCGCACTGGCGGTTCCGCTTAAATCAGCGTAACTGCGTGCCGGAAAACTTTTTTCTTTCGCGGCTAAATCCTGATAAACCGCTTCGGCTGTTTGCGCGCTCCACCCTGAAGAAACCAATGCGCCCAATTGAGCTAAAAAATGAATCTCGGATTTTGCTTCTCCGGCGGGCTCTAAAACTTTGCGGAAAGCTTGGGTGCGGCCGTCAAAATTAGTCCAAGTCCCGTCTTTTTCAACGGAGGTCGCGGAAGGAAGCACAAAGCCCGCAAGCTTGGAAGTTTCATTTTCATTGGAGCCGATAAATAACGACCAATTTAATTTCGAGAAAACTTCGCGGGCTTTCGGATAAAGACTCAAAAGATCCTGCCCAAAAATAATCCAACCGTCCACTTCGCCTTTGGCGGACAAACCAAACAAGCTCTCAAATTTTTCGGGAGTTTCCGTAAACCCAAGATTTTCGGCGCCTTTTCGATTAGGGTTTTTATCGGCCTTAATTAAAATATCATCCGAGAAACCATCTTTTTTCGGCGAAGCTAAATAAATGTGCTGAAGCTTTAATTCATCACGAAAAAGTTTACGGGCGAGATAAAGTTCTTCATTCGTCATCTGCGGTGAAAGAATCACGGCTGTTTTTTTGCTCGCTTTCAATTTCGCGGCAATTTCTTTCAAAACCGTTTCTTCGAAAGCTTGCGCTGCGTTTTTGCGGGCAGCTAAAACGCGGTTTTCGTCGTGATATTTATAATCATAACGACCCGCATCGCACATCCACCACTGGTTCACTTCAGCGTTATAACGGGGCTTGAGGCGCTTCACACGGCCAGTGCCATGCTGAGGGCGGTCTAAGTTCGTGTGAACCTGAATATTGCACCCACGGGAACAACCGCCGCAAACCGAATCCCCCGATTTCAAATACCAAACACGAATCTTGAAACGAAAATCACGATCCGTTAAAGCGCCAACGGGGCAAATATCTACGACATTGCCTGAATAGAGATTGTTGAGCTGTTTCCCCGGAAAGACCTGAATTTCAGAGTGATCGCCGCGTCCCACAATGCCAAGCTCATGGGTTTTGGAAATTTCATCCGTAAAACGCACGCAACGCGAACAAAGAATGCAGCGCTCGGCATCGAGCATCACATTCGGCCCGATGGGAACAGCTTTCGGCTTTGACACCTTATCTTCATTCACGCGGCTATCATGCAAACCATGCTTCATGTAGTAATCTTGCAGCCAGCATTCACCGGCCTGATCGCACACAGGGCAATCCACGGGATGATTGACGAGCAAAAATTCAAGCATGTGCTGGCGGGTCTTTAAAACTTTATCGTTCTTGGTATGAACAACCATGCCGTCTTTGGCTTCCATATGACATGCAATTTGAAGTTTGGGGATACCTTCGATCTCGACCTGACACATACGGCAATTACCCGCGATGGAAAGCCCGGGATGATAGCAATAATACGGAACATCTTCCTGAGTCATGCGCGCGGCTTCAATCAAGCGCGTACCGGGCTTGACTTCGACTTCTTTACCGTCGACTTTAAGCTTAACCATTTTGGGTTTTTGCTCTTCTGGTTTTTTCTCTACGATATCTGGCATTGTTTTTTCCGCGGTTGTTCGCAAGGCGAACAGAGCCAAAATTAAACTGTCTGGAGCTGTTTTTCTTTATTCTGAATATAATCTTCAAATTCTTTACGAAATTTCTGCGGATAACTGCGAAGAGGCATTGCCGCTCCGTCCGCTAAAGCGCAAATCGTGGTACCACCCATGTAAGCACAAATATCCGCCATATTATTTAAATCTTCGAGACGGCCCTTACCTTCAAGAATGCGTTTCAAAATGCGATAAATCCAGCCCGTGCCTTCGCGGCAAGGCGAACATTGTCCGCAGGATTCATGCGCGTAAAAACGCATCGTCACAGTCAAAGCTTTCACCAGGTCGGTGGTTTCATCAAATACAATCACGCCGCCGGAACCAGCCATCGTCTTCAAATTACGCAATTGATCAAAATCCAAACCCACGTCAATTTCTTCAGGCGATAAAATCGCCGCGGATAATCCACCCGGCACAACCGCTTTCAATTTCTTATCGTCCGGAATACCGCCGCCGACTTCATAAATGAGTTTGCGCAAAGAAAATCCAAGCGGCAATTCATACACGCCGGGATTGCGCACATGCCCGCTTAAACTGATTAAACGCATGCCGCCATTTTTTTCGGAACCCAAGCCCGCAAACCATTCGGGCCCGCGGTTTAAAATAAAAGACAAATAGGAAACGGTTTCAACATTGTTAATCACCGTCGGGCAACCGAACAACCCCACCACCGCGGGGAAAGGCGGCTTCAAACGCGGCTGACCTTTTTTACCTTCCAGCGATTCCAAAAGCCCGGTTTCTTCACCGCAAATATAAGCTCCCGCTCCGCGATGCACGACAATTTCAAGTTTGTAATCCTTGCCGAAAATCTTATCGCCCAAATAGCCTTTGGCCGTGGCTTCTTCAATGGCTTTCTTCAAAATTTGAATTGGCTTCACATATTCGCCGCGAATATAAACATAAGCCTTATGCACATTGTTCGCGACTGAAGCGATCATGACACCTTCGAGAAAAAGATGCGGGGCGTGACGCAGAATATATTTATCTTTGAATGTTCCCGGCTCGCCTTCATCGCCGTTAATCACGAGATAAACCGGCTTGCCGGTATTTTGCGGAATAAAGCTCCACTTCATGCCGGTCGGAAAACCTGCTCCACCCAGACCGCGCAAATTAGATTTTTTCACGGTTTCAATAATATCTTCGCGCTTCATCTCAAGCGCCTTGCGGATAGCTTGATAACCGCCGTCTTGCTCGTATTCCGCGAGCGAGAAAGTTTTACCTTCTACAAAATATTTTGAGATCAGCTTTTCCATGCTATTTGTTTTTCTGAATCAGTTCGGCAACTTTGGCTTCATTTAAATGCCCAAAGTATTCATCATCATTTAACTGGAGCATTGGCGCTAATTCACAAGCACCGAGACATTCCACTTCTTTCACTTCAAATTTTCCATCTTGCGTTCTTGCGCCGGATTTAATTCCCAAATGCTTTTCAAAGCATTTCACGATATTTTCCGCGCCAAGCAAATTGCAGGTCAGCGTGCGGCAAACATTGAAGCGCACCTTGGCTTTCGGCTGAGTGTAATAAAGCGTATAGAAAGTAACCACTTCGCGCACATCCATCGGAGAAACTTTGAGGTATTCCGCAACGGCTTCTTCCATCTCAAGCGAAATGTGTCCGTAATGCTCTTGCAAAAGATGCAACACTTCCAGCATCGGCGCGCGGCGCGTTTCATATTTCGCCACGACAGGGTCGATCTTCGCCAGAACTTCTTTCGTAAAAATTTTATTAAATAACTCTGTCATACATATTCTCTTTTTAAGAAACGATTCAAAAAGCCCGCAGGTGCAAGGCGCATGTGAGCAGCTGCGGAGGCGTAGTGAAACCTACGCCGCACAAAGTGCGCAACATGCAACGCCGCAGATGCGGCTTTTTCAATCGTTTACCGGTCCAATTCTCCGCCAATCATATTGACGGAGCCAAAGCTCGCAATAATATCGGCCATTGAATCGCCTTCAACCACCTTGTGCAATCCCGCCATAATCGTAAAACACGGCGGACGCACGCGCACGCGATAAGGTGTTCCGGTTCCATCCGAAACCACATAAAAACCAAGCTCTCCGTTCGCCCCTTCCACGGCTTGATAGGCTTCACCCGCCGGCGGACGTGTTCCGTGACCAACCATGACGGTTTTAAAATGATTCATCAAGCCTTCAATGTTCGAATAAGTTTCTTCTTTGGGCGGCATTGCAGCGCGCTTATTACAGGTTCCGACCTCAGCGCGATTGTCTTTATGATATCCCGCCAATGTTGGATCAAATGTCGCGGACTTCGTGACAATGCCTTCGGTTTCGCCCATTTTCGCGGCGTCGACTAAATCTTCGCCTTTTACCACTTCGCCCTGCTCATTCACTAAAACGTGTCCCGCGGGAATCTGCTTATAGGCCTGCTCTACAATACGGAAGCTTTGTTCCATTTCATCCATGCGCACAAGATAGCGGTCTAAACAATCACCGGTGCTGCCAACCGGAATTTCAAAATCAAAGCGGTCATAAACCAAATAAGGCGTCGCGCGGCGCACGTCAAAATCAATGCCGGTTGAACGTAAAAAGGGTCCGGTCATACTGTAAGAAATGGCGTCTTTCTGCGAAATAATGCCGACATTTTTAACGCGATCAACAAAAATACGATTGTGGGTTAAAAGCTGATCACACTCACGCAAAACTTCGCGTGTTTTCTTAATCACTGTATGACATTTTGCTTCAAACCCTTCGGGCAAATCACCTTTTACTCCGCCAACACGAGCATAAGAAATGGTGAGACGCGCACCGGTTACTTCTTCCACAAGCTGATAAATTTCTTCACGCTGTTTGATCATATAAAGAAAAACCGTAAATGCGCCGAGTTCCATTGCGGATGCCGCAATGCATGTCAAATGATCCGACACGCGGGAAAGTTCGCTCATAATGACGCGAATATATTGCGCGCGCTCCGGAGCTTTGAGGTCGAAAAGTTTTTCAACCGCCATGCAATAGCCGATGTTGTTAATCAAAGGCGAAACATAATTAAGACGGTCGGTGTAGGGAATCACTTGCAGGTAGCCGAATTGCTCCGAGTCTTTTTCAAATGCGCGGTGCAAATATCCAATCTCAACATCCGCGTTTTGTACTGTTTCACCGTCAAGCTCAACAATCATGCGCACAATACCATGCATGGCAGGATGCGAAGGTCCGACATTCAGCATCATGGTTTCCCTTTTTACCGCCTGCGGTGAAGGAAAATTATTGCCCGTGATGTTTTTTTCAGTGGCGAGATCGCTCATTTGACAGCCTCTTTTTTTGGCGCCCCGGGCCCGATCAAAGGTTGTCTTTTGTTGATCGGATAATCTTTTCGCAAAGGATGTCCGACAAATTCTTCATACAACAAAATACGTTTTAAATTCGGATGGCCGTCAAATTTAACCCCTAACAAATCCCAGCACTCACGCTCAAACCAATTTGCAATCGCCCACAAACCCGTCAGCGAAGGAACGGATCCGCCATCTGCCGCGGGAATTTTAATACGCAGACGATGCGTATGCTTCGAAGAAAAAAAGTGATACACAACCTGAAAGCGCGGATTCCAGCCCAGCTTGAGCCCGTCCACCGCGCTTAAATCCATCAGAAAATCCATATCATATTCGGAGTCATCCCGAAGAAACTGCGCAATTTTGATTAATGCCGCGGGCTTAATTACAATCGTTTCATCGCCGTGCTGATTATGCACGCCTAAAACATCTTCCCCGAATTTCTCTTTGAGTTTTAAATGAAGTTCTTGCATCGGTATTACATCGGTTGCTTTTGCTGCTGCATTTTTTCCTGCAGTTTCATCAATCCGTCGAGCACGTTTTCAGGGCGCGGAGGACAACCCGGAATATAAACATCCACGGGAATAATCGTATCAATCCCCTGCACGGTCGAATAGTTGTCGTAAAAGCCGCCTGTGCAGGTGCAAACTCCAAAAGCCACAACCCATTTCGGGTCCGCCATCTGATCATAAATTTGTTTCAAGACCGGCGCGATTTTATGCGAGATGGTTCCAACGACGAAAAGAACATCTGACTGACGCGGAGAAAAACGCGGAAGTCCTGCACCAAAGCGGTCGACATCGTAATGCGCGCAAGCGGTCGCCATATATTCCATACCGCAACAAGCCGTAACGAACGGATATTGAAAAATAGAAAATTTGCGCGCCCAGCCTATCATCTCTTCGAGCTTCGATGTCACGAACCCTGTATTTTGCTGCGGTACTGTTTCCATATTGCCTTTTTAAATTCAGCGGGTCGAACTCTGTTCGACTCCTTACTTACTGCCCCTCCACACCGAAGGGATTTTTATTTTCTGATTTCTTTTATCCGCGAGTTCCGCAGGCGCTAAAGCGCCGAGGACTGTCTGAGCGGGAAAAGAAATCAAAAATGAAACAAACTATTTAAAGTTGAAAGCCCCTTTACGCCACGCATACGCGTCGCCCAAAAGAAAAAGCCCGAGAAAAATCATCATCGCCCAAAAACCCTGAGCGCCCAAATCTTTGGCGATCACCGCCCAGGGAAAAAGAAAAATGATTTCCACGTCAAACAAAACAAAAAGCATGCCTGCCAAATAAAACTTCACCGCGTGGCGTCCCGAAGGACTTTCAAACGGAGCTTGTCCACATTCAAAGGGCTGATCTTTGACGGCGTTTGGTTTTTTAGGACCTAAAACGGTCGCAAGAGTGATAAACACGCCCGACAAACCTGCCGCAATAATCACCGTAAATAAAATTCCAAGATAATCGTTTAACACCGCACAGCTCCGATTTGCATATTTAAAACCTAATTCAGTTTTGCCCGCACTCGAATCATCGACCTCTCAGCCAAAGTGTAATTCGGGTTCAAACGATACGCCTCCTGATAACAAGACAACGCGCGCATCCAATTTGCTTTCTGTTCCCACACACGCCCCATATTGTAATGAGCGTAAAAATACGCGTCGTATCGCTTCGCCTGCGCCGCCTGCTCCAACCAGGGCAAAGCTTCGTCATATTGACCAAGCTCTATTAAATAGGCCCCGATATCGTTGTACGGATTTCCAAAGTCGGGATCCACTTCAATCGCTTTTTCACATTCCGCAATGGCATCTTCAAGGCGGCCCTTAAAACTATAAGCCCAACCTAAAAAAGTATGCGCTTCCGCGGTCGGAAAAATTTCAATCGACTGCTGATAAAGCTTAATCGCTTCATCCATTTGACCGGCCATTTGCTTTTCATAAGCATCATTAAAAAGCCGTTCCGCCTGCCCGGTATCAGAATTAAAATCTTCCGTCACAAAACACGAGTCCTCTTGGGGTTAGGAAAGAGCGTATTATAGCGGGACGGCGGTCAAAGAACAACGAGCAAGGCGATGATATTTTGGGCTTAAAACGGAGTCTTGTCTGTCTGATAGAGGAGAATTTCGATTAAGGGATTTTCCTGCCCGCCCGCCGGCGAGGCAGATAGTCGCTCTCGGGAAACCTCTTTAAAACCTGCAGGAACACCGGGATAAAAGGCATCCCCATCAAAGTCCTGATGAATCAAAGTCAGGTAAATTCCCGCAATTTTGTCGATTGTCTGCCGGTAAATCTCAGCTCCGCCGATAATAAAAGCCTTTTCGGTTCTAACATTCTGAAGCGCAGTTTCAACTGACCCAAAGTATCGAACCTCAGGTGCTTTTCCAGATAACAATGGGTTGGCCAATCCCTTCTTGGATAAAACAAAGTTTTCGCGATTTGGAAGCGGTCTTCCGATGCTTTCATGAGTTTTGCGTCCCATAATCACAGTTTGACCGGTAGTCAAAGTCTTAAAAAACTTCAAATCCGCCGAAAAATGCCACGGCAATTTATTATCTTTTCCGATCACCTTATTTTGCGCCATCGCGACAACGTGAAAAATCTGCATCATTTTTTAAAATTTCCAGATAAGCGGGATAATCGTGACAGCGATGAGAAAACAAATCAAATTCAAAAGCGGACCCACTTTTAAATAATCGCTGAATTTATATCCGCCGGCGCTTTGCACCATTAAATGCGTTTGATAGCCGATCGGAGTCGCGAAACCATAAGATGCCGCAACTGTCACCGCAATCACAAACGGCATAGGGCTCACTCCCATTTGCTCAGCGATTGCCAAAGCAATCGGGAAAACCAAAACCGCGGCCGCATTATTCGACATCAGCTCGGTAAATAAATTCGCGAGTAAATAGATTCCGGCCAAAACCGCATAAGGTCCCCACTGGGACAAGGCCGAAACCATTTGATCGGCAGAGTATTGCGCGATCCCTGTATTTTCAAGCGCCTTGCTGATTCCAAATGAACATGCGATTGCGATTAAAACATCCGTGCGCAAAGCTCGCTTTGCTTCACGCGCGGTTAATGTGCGAAGTAAAAAGGCGGCAATCACCGCCAAAAGCGCCATTTGAAAAATACTAATGGGATTACCAGCAATTTTGATATTTGCCGTTTCTCCAAAAACCGCGGCGGCAATCATGGCGACGGTTAAAAGAATCAACGCAACTCCTTGCCACGTCACAGTCGGCGGCTTGTCGCCCAAATAAGAAATGAGATAAAAGTCCTGAGAATCACGCCAGTTTTTCACAAAATCTTCCTGCGCAAAAATCAGCAAAGTATCTCCGGAGCGCAATTCGATATCTCCGATTTTTTGCTGAATGCGTTCACCGTTGCGGTGAACCGCAACCACGCCCGCATCATAGCGAGAGCGAAAACCGCACTCTTTAATCGTTTTACCCAAAATCGGCGAGGTGGAAGAAACCACGGCTTCCACTAAATGCATGCGCAGAGCTTTGAGATCATTTTCATGAACCTCATGCTCAGCCGGCACAAGTCCGGGAATTTCCTGTAAATCAAGCACGGCAGAAGTCACCCCCGCGAACATGAGCCGATCTTCTGCCGCCAAAATTTCAGAGCGAGCCACCGTTCCCAGCGATTTTCCGCCGCGCTCAATATCTACCAAGAATAGCCCGCGCAAATTACGCAAACCCGCCTGCTCAATTGATTTTCCGACAAGCGGTGAATCTTTCTTCACTTTCATTTCCACGACATACTCACGGCTGTTTTCTGTGATTAAATCAGTCGCCCCTTTATGATTCGGCAAAAGATTTTTACCGATCGTCATAAGGTAAACCATCCCGACTAAAGTGCAGGGAATTCCGATCCAGGCCAATTCAAAAAAAGAAAAGCCTTTCATGCCTTTTTGCAGCAAAAGTCCGTGCACAATCAGGTTTGTAGAAGTTCCGATCAGCGTTACACAGCCACCAAGCACCGTGGCATAGGAAAGCGGAATAAAAAATTTGGAGGCAGGAAGATTAAGCTGACTTGTCCATTTTTTTACCGTGGGCGTAAAAATCGCGACTATCGCGGTATTATTTAAAAAAGCGGAAAGCGCGGCAATCGGCGCCATCATTTTCAGCATCATCCCAGAAGTGGATTTGCTTTTTTGGTTACCTAAATAACCGACCACAGCTCCGTTAAGTACACCCGTGTTGCGAATGGCTTCACTTAAAACAAAAAGTAATGCAACCGTGATCATACCTTCATTCGAAAAACCTAAAAGCGCTTCTTTGGGAGAGACGACCCCGCCCATTAAAAGCAACGCCAGGGCGGTTAGCATCACAAAGTCTGCGCTACCGATTCCGGCGCCAAGCGCGACCATCATGCCGGCCAAAATCACTAATGTCCAAATAACCTGAAAATCCATTTTCTTTTTCCTAAATTATATTTCGTAACTTCCGGCCAGTTCCGATGTACATTTACGATCCAACATGCACTGTAGCGAAACGGACTCCAATTTTTCTAACTGAGCTTCAAACGCGTCTTTCATCACCAGACGAATTCCGCAATTCTCTTCACTTTCACATTCATCACACTTGCGATAGGCTGTTTTACTCAAACACGGCAAAGGAGCGAGCGGCCCTTCAATCGTCCGTAATATATTCCCAATTTTGATTGCCGATGGCGGCATGGCCAATAAATATCCGCCGCCTTTTCCTTTGCGGCTTGCCAAAATACCTTTATTTTTCAACTCCAGCAAAATAACTTCCAAAAACTTTTTGGGCAACTTCCCTTTGGCTGCGATTCCGGAGATGAGCAGAGGCTCCGCCTGCGTGTAATTCTCTGCTAAAACCTCAAGCGCCTTGAGCGCATATTTGCTTTTCTTTGAAATCATAAAATATACTTAGTCTATATACTTAGTAGATTAATCTATAAAACGAGCTCTGTCAAAATTATTTTTGAATTATTTTAAATGCCATAAACCTATTATTTGAAACAAGTTAAGTTAATATCACGGCGGAAATTTCCCTCAAACAATTCCAGCAAGATCAAAAAAAAAGGGCTTGGATGTAGTCTACGACCACAAACAAGAAACAGACAAGCGCACGCGGAAATACAAATCACAAAAACGCATTAAAAATGCTCAGACGCAAGACGCAAATGAGCAATCAAAGGAGGTGTGCTGAAATGCACATTGACTGAAGATTGCGAGTTTGCAACGCAGCGAATGACTTTTTTTATGCGTTTTTAGACGGCGACAGGGGCTTTGATAGGCGGATGCGGATCGTAATTTTCGAGCGTGAAATCTTCGATTTTGAAACTAAAAATATCTTTTACTGCGGGATTAATCTTCATTTGCGGCAGCGGTTTCGGCTCACGCGATAACTGCAAATTCACCTGCTCCATATGATTCGAATAAATATGCACATCACCAAAAGTGTGCACAAAATCTCCGAGCTTCAAACCGCATACCTGCGCAATCATCATCGTCAGCAAAGCGTAACTCGCGATATTAAACGGCACGCCCAGAAAAACATCCGCGCTACGCTGATAAAGCTGACAAGAAAGTTTTCCATCCGCGACATAAAACTGAAACATCGTGTGGCATGGCATCAAAGCCATTTTGTCGATTTCACCGACATTCCACGCAGAAATAATAAGCCGCCGGCTGTCAGGAGATTTTTTGATTAATTCGATCAATTGCGAAACCTGATCAATAACGCGCCCATCCGCGGTTTCCCAGCGGCGCCATTGTTTGCCGTAAACAGGCCCAAGATCACCATTTTGATCCGCCCATTCATCCCAAATCGAAACATTATTTTCTTTCAAATATTTGATATTGGTTTCACCTTTAAGAAACCAAAGCAACTCATGAATAATCGAACGCAAGTGAACTTTTTTGGTCGTCACCAACGGAAAGCCCTGGGAAAGATCAAAACGCATTTGATAACCGAAGACGCTCACAGTGCCGGTGCCGGTGCGGTCGGTTTTTTTTGTGCCGTGATCCAGAATGTGATGCAGCAAATCAAGATAAGGTTTCATAAAAAAATTATATCACGGCGGCCAAAACTTCCGGCGCAGCGGAATCATCCGCGGGCGGAACAGATTCGGAAACAAAAATAGTTTCAAAAAATTCACGGCTGACAACAAAAACGGCTTCTTGTCCGGATATCAAAGTCTTTATTTCTTGTAACTTCGGATCCGAAACATAGAAGCTCAGCTCCGCAACGTCCACATTCAGACGCTTAATTTTCACCCGATGTGTCGGGGGCAAATCTTGTAAATCCAGCGCCGTAATGCCGGTCTCTTTTGTCAAAAACCGAAGCCTCGATAAAGCATCTAAAACCGCCGCCGCGGAAGGCCAGCCGGAACTGTGTGAGAAAACATCGGTTCTTTTTTCATCTTGGAGCTCAACGGCGTATCCCGGATCAATTTCGATATGCAGAGGGTTGTCTTCTATCAACTCGGCATCTTCTATTTTTAAATCATCCACAACCAGCGAGGACACTTCGAAAGTTTGCGGAGAACCTTCTCGTCTGACAAACCACCGCTCTAACTTTTCAGCCGCCGCACCCGACTTTGCAAATATCAGTCTTAATAACTTTCCTTTTTCATCACGCACCGTAATTTCAAATTCCGGCTTCCACACGCCGGGGACTGTAACAATATTCTCGCCATGCGCTCCTGTTAGCTTCGCCAAATAGTCTTCCACCTTTTCAAATCCCGGAGAAAAAGAGCCGAAGTTTGCGACAAAAGCCCACGGGGTTCCGGCTTCCGCTGAAGGCCGTTCGAGAGCCGCAATCGTGCTCTTTTTACCGGCGGCGCCCTCCATCAATTCAAAGCGCCGGATTTGTTCAAAGGTTTCGGGAACCAGCCTTAAATCCGCGAAAAAAATCGGCAACGGAACCGCGGGCTCCAGATCGGCATAAAGACCAAAAAGCGCGGGCCAGTCTTCGGCGACAAAATAAATTTTTTGTTTGTCGGGTAGCCGGATAAAAACACCTTTTCCCGAGCGTTTGATGCCGATATAAAAATCAACCATCGCGCTGCCGTCGGCATTGAGTATTTTTAAACGGAAAGCTTGATTTTCAGCCACACCGAAACGCTCAAAATATTCTTCGCCTTCGGCGCGCCACTCCGCTTGAATTTGGTTCACCTGATTTAAAATCTCATTCACTTTTTGAGTATCGCCCGCGACACCGGACAGGCTATCAATTTTCCAACCGCTTGCATCACGCGAAAGAGAAAGCGGCGGATGGCCGGGTTTTGAAAACGAAATACGCGCGGCCTGATCGACGGGAATAAGCGGCTTCCAGACTTCGCGGCGATGCTCTCCGGCCGGAATCTGCTTTTCACGCGCTTTTTGTGCCAAAAAAATACCGAACAAAGCGATGAAAATGACGCCCAAGATAAGAAGATGTTTTTTATTCATGCCAAACCAAAACTTTTCCGGTTATGCCAAAAGACTTTTGAGATAACGCTGCTTTTCGCGTGATGCCGCGACAAAACGATACAGGCTTAAAACCGCCAAAATCAACGGGACAAAAAAAGTAACCAAAAGACGCCAAACCAATTTTTCCTGACGCGATATTTTAGGCATAGCTCTGTCGACCATGCGCTTTGCGCGCACACCGATCAAATCATCGCCAAAAGTCAAAGTATCCAAGACGTTCATCGCAAGATGATAATGCCCGCTTCCGCGCATCAGATTATTTTGAAGAAGAGTCGCCGCCCCGATCAAAATCAATTTTCCCGGCTTAGCTTCACCGCTTTTCTCGAGCTCCTCCGGTTTGGTCTCAGAGCCGGCGCTTTCGTCTTCACTCCACTTCGGCACCAGCTTTCCGGCAAAAGCATCGGGGAAAACGCCTTCCACCATCACGCCTAAATCAAAGGGACCGGTTTTCAAAACCTTGGCTTCGCGCAATTCCGCAAAACTGATTTGTGCTGTTTCAGGCAGCGCGCTGAGATGAGACTGCGCGCTGGAAGAAAACAAGGGCCGGTAAGTGAGCTCGGCCGGAA
Source organism: Candidatus Multiplicimicrobium inquinatum (assembly GCA_002344825.1). Taxonomy (GTDB): domain Bacteria; phylum Omnitrophota; class Omnitrophia; order Omnitrophales; family Aquincolibacteriaceae; genus Multiplicimicrobium; species Multiplicimicrobium inquinatum. The sequence continues at coordinate 39,779 of DDUN01000025.1, forward strand.
AGTTAGCCAGTTTTTCAACTGCGCTTCCCCATAAATAAAATAAAGAACCGACTTCATCCATCATGGAAACATTGGAGTGGATTCCCTGAGGCGGAACCAAAACATGAATCGGAAGTTTCAGGGGAATCGACACATCAAAAGGGCCGCCGGCGCCGATGGAAACGGTTTCGTGATTTTCATCGAGCAGCATGCTGTCACTGACGGAAAGTCCCCAGTGTGAAAGCAAATCATTCACCTGAGGATTTTTCAGCTTGGGCTCAATTTTAATTTGCCGTCCCTCGGGCACATAGGTGTACTCTTGGTTTTGAACCGCCATAAAAACGGATCCGCCGCCGCGCAAATAACGGTTTACTTCATATTTTTGACGTGCCGACAAAAGCCGCGGCTCGATTAAAAACAACGCGCTGTACTCCTGCGTCAAAGGCTGCGCCTCAGAAAGCGCGATGCGGTCAAAGGGATACCCTTCATACTGTAAAACACGCGCTAAAACTTCGTAATGATCTTCTTTTTGCAGTTCGGGCATTTCCCCGCCCATCAGCTGCGCCAACAAAGCGGCGGTCTCAGAATTCATAGCGCGCTCTTCCATGGGTGCCACAAAGGCAATCTTGGGATATTTTTCGAAAGTCATTTTATAAAGTTTGGAAATCAGCTTGTATTCCAGACCACCCAAATCACCGGGGTAAATCTGCGGAATAATATCCTCGGGTTTTTCCAGATAAGAAATCGTCATCGCGGAATAAATCAATTTGAGTTCAACCTGATCCGATTCCACCGATTGCACCTGAAAAGGATAAACGCCTTTTTTAGTCACTTGCCCTTCCGCCGTGCTTTCAGCCTGCTCAGAATCAAGCGCGTTCGATGCTTCCATGTGCACAATTTCATATTTCACTTTTCCGCCCGAAGCCAATTTCAGCTCATCCAACTTGCTGATCAAATCTCTCTCAAGCGATTTAAAAGCGGTAGGCATTTTGTCGCTGGGTGAAAGATAAAGCTTAATCAGCGCGGGTCCCGCTAATTTTTTTAAAATTTTAACGCTGGAATCAGCGAGAGTATAGATCTTGCCGTCGGTCAAATCCGTGCGAAGTGAAATTGGGCGAAGCGCTGAGTTCAGAAAAATGAAAATTCCGAAACAAAGAACACACGCGCCTAAAAAGAAAGGAACGGCTTTCTTGCGCGCGCGCGTGTCCATCCAAAAAGCATTCAAAAGCAGAAGTAATCCCGCGCCGGAAATAAAAAAAAGAACGCTTCGAAAATCGATTACGCCGCGGACAAAAACCGCGTAATGGGGTTCCGCGCCCAAAGCCCCGCGCAGAGCGGTTCCAAAACCGGCAACCCATCCGTCCAAAGTTTCGGCAACGATGTTCTGTCCCAAAAGATAAAGCCCCAAGCAAAAAAGCAAAGTCAGCACGAACGCGACAATTTGATCGCGGCAAAATCCGGAGATAAAAAGCCCCCCGGCGATAAAAAGAGCCCCCAGAAAAAAAGCTCCCAAATAAGCGGAAGCAATTTGAGTCAGATCCGGCACGCCTAAAGTAAACAGCATCACGGGGATCAAGAAAGTCGAACACAAGGCAACGGCGTAAAATAGAAGCGCGGATAAAAATTTTCCCGTAACCAATTCTGCCGTGCTCATCGGAAAGGTTAAAAGAAGTTCAAGTGTGTTCCCGCGCCGGTCTTCCGCCCAACTGCGCATGGTCAGAGCAGCAAGAAAAACACTGAGAAGCCACGGCAAAAGATCAAAAAACGCGCGCATATCCGCCTGATTGATCAGAAAAAAAGCGGTCATAAACAATCCGCCGGAAAGCCCTGAAAAAATCATCAAAAAAATCGTCGCAACAGGTGATCCAAAATATGCGGCCGTTTCGCGCCGGAAAATTGCCTGCCAGCCGGAAGACTTCACAGCGTTGCTCCTGTCTTAGGCTTTAACCTTTGAATAAAAATTTCTTCCAGACTAAGCGGTTTCTCGGGATGCGGATTCGGTAAGCCCTGTCCCAGTTCAGCAATCGTTCCCTGCGCAACCATGCGGCCCTGATTGATCAAGACAATGCGTGCCGCCAGCACTTCCACTTCCTGCAGAATATGCGTTGAAAAAACAATTGTCTTCTCGCGCGCGAGGCTTTGAATTAAATTTCTAATTTCCAAAATCTGAATCGGATCCAAGCCGGATGTCGGTTCATCCAAAATTAAAATTTGCGGATCATGCAAAAGAGCTTGTGCCAATCCCACACGCTGCTTCATTCCTTTTGAAAGCTCCGAGATACGATTTTTCCAATACAGCTTCAATTGGCAGGAGTTTTGAACCCAATCCAAACGTTCTTGTAATTGTTTACCGTCCAAACCGCGCGCGTCGCCGGCAAATTTTAAATAATGATCCACACGCATATCCGGATAAAGCGGCGCGGTTTCAGGCAAATACCCAATTTGCCGCCGCACTTCGAGCGGATTTTGAACTAAATCGGCTCCCGCAATTTTGGCGGTGCCTGAAAAAGGATAAAGGTAAGTTGTCAGCAGGCGCATCAGAGTTGTCTTGCCGGCGCCATTGGGGCCCAGAAGACCTAAAATTTCGCCTTTCCGTGCCTGAAAGCTGACATCCTCTAAAGCCCGAAAATTGCCATAGCGCATGGAAAGCGACTGAACATCGATCATATTCAATTTACCTGCTATATTTTTTAGTGAGGCGTGTATTTTACACAAAACACCAATCTCAGGTAAAATACTAGTGTTTCGCTAAAGCAAAAATCATGCGCGCATGATTTCAGAACAGGGTTCAACAGTACCCCTGTAGGTATTTTATTCAAATCGAGGAGGTATCACCATGAGAACATCAAACCCGGCAATGCGGGCCTTTGAAGCCCCCGCAAATTTCTCCGGTCAAGCCGCCATGACTCTGAACGGCACCATCGGAAAAACAGCTTTGTCTTTAGCTATCCTTTTTTTAGGCGGATTTTGGTCTTGGCGTGTTATGCCGCCAAGCGCGGCAGGAGCATGGATGATCGCGGCGATCATCATTACTTTGATTTTAGCGCTCATTACCTGCTTTAAACCTCAGGTCGCGCCCCGATTACCACTCCGCTTTATGCCGGCGTTGAAGGCCTTTTGCTCGGAACCATTTCCAGCTTCTATGACGCCCGCTATCCGGGAATCGCCATGCAAGCGTTGACACTCACCGCTTTGACCGCGGGAATCATGCTGATTGCTTTTCGTACCGGATTAATTAAACCAACCGAAAAATTTCGTTCTTTTGTCGTGATCGCGACTATTTCTATTTTCGCGATTTATATGATTGATTTTATTCTCGGATTTTTCGGCAAAGGCGTGCCTCTCTCAACTTCATCAGGAACATTCGGCATTCTTTTCAGCCTTTTTGTCGTAGGAATCGCGGCGCTCAATCTCATTTTGGACTTTGGCCGCATTGAGGAAGGCGTACGGCAAGGCGCTCCGAAGTATATGGAATGGTACGGCGCTTTCGCTTTGATGGTTACTTTGATTTGGCTTTATCTTGAAATGTTGAGACTGCTCGCGAAGCTTCAGAGCAGACGCTAACGGTTACCTTAATTTAAATAAAAAAGCCCTCGAAATAAATCGAGGGCTTTTTTATGCGATTGAGCGTAGTCATACGACCATAGGTCTGGGGCAAGCTCCGGCTTAAAGCTCAGAGCAAATCTTTAATACGCTCGGCAGGACGGGCTAAAATCGCGCGGCTTCCCTTTTCCACAATCGGCCGCTGAATCAAGTCGGGATGCATCGCCATCAAATCAATTGCTGTATCATCGGAAACTTCTTTACCTGCCAACTTCAATTCTTTGTAAATATCTTCTTTCGTACGAAAAAGCTCACGTGCGGAAATCCCCATTTTTTTCACCAGCTCTTTGAGCTTTGGTTTCGAAATAGGCTCGAGATAATAATTCACCGCGTTAAAATCAACGCCCGCTTCTTTGAGCGCGGCGTAAACTTGTTTGCAAGTTGTGCAGGTTGGCTTTTGATAAATCGTAATCTTGCTCATAGCCCTCTCACTTTATTTTTTTGAGGAAGTAGAGACCTGAAAAAATTTTGGGGTCTATCCGTTTTCCTTTTTTTTCCTGCTGTTTGAGCCAGCTCTCCACTTTTGAAAGCGGAACTTCATACGTAGTAATGTCTTCGCTTTCATCACCGCCGCCTTCGCCGCGCTTAACTAAATCTGAAGCAAGACAAAAAGTCAGTTCTTCACAGGACATTCCGCTTGCCGCGGGACCCGCCATGAGAATCTCCATTTTGCGGGGCCACCAGCCGGTTTCTTCGAAAAGCTCACGCTGAGCGCCTTTTTTCATCGACTCACGTGAATTTTTATCGCCGATTAATCCGGCGGGTAGCTCAATCACATTTGCTTCGACTGGAACACGAAACTGCTCGACCAGAATCACTTTTTTATCCGGCGTCATCGCCGCGATAATCGCAACCCCTGTGCATCCCTTGCGCTGAACAAATTCCCAAGATTTACGATCCCAAAGCTTGAGAAATTTTCCCTCGCCAAGCAGCTTGTCCGTCTTTTTAATTTTATTTTTCATAATTTCTCAATCGCCGTTTGGCTTTATTCGCCTCATCGCCGGCGAGGCTTGCCGCTCTAAGCCGCGGCCGGCTTCGGCAAGTGTGTTCACCTACGGCGTTCAATCAATCCAGCTGATTGATTGCCGCCTGCCGCTCAACAAACAATCTTCTTTTTTAAAAGAATTGTTTGCTTCCGCGATGCCGCCTCACACATCTTGCCTGTAAAAAAGAACCCCGGCGGAAAAATCTGTTTCGTTTATTCAAAAAGGTTCAGATGCCAGGCGTGGTCATACGACCACAGCTGTTGCAGATGGTCTTTTTCAATAAACGGTTAATAACCGGCGGCAGAACCTTCGCCGCGAGGGTCCGACACTCCAACAACCTGCTGATAACGCGCGTCAAAACAAACCGCCTGAACATTGCCGATGACTTCCGCTTTTTCGACATCATGGTTCCACAATTCAAGCTGAAGACGGATAAAAGGATGGTTGAAAATCGCCGGCTCCATCTCGATTTTTTGTCCGCGAAAAATCATACGCTCTTTTGCGACAGCCTCTTCACAAGGCATGGCAAAATCCACTGCGTTCACGATTACATTTAAAACAGATCCAATAATCGTGGTTCCTCCCGGTGAACCCAGAGCCATGAAAGGATTTCCTTTATTAAAAAGAAAAACCGGGGTCATGCTGCTCAGAGGCCGTTTGGCGGGTTGGGCTGCATTGGGTTTTAAATTGCCCTGCTCGTCATAGGGTTCCGCGTCAAAGTCAGTCAGCTCATTGTTGAGCAAAAACCCATAACCCGGAACCGTAATCCCGGAACCAAAAGAACCTTCGATGGTTGAAGTCCAGCTCACTAAATTACCGGCGCGGTCCACGATTGAAATATGCGTGGTCTGCAATCCTTCTTCGGGAATCATGGCAGAAGTACGCAGTGCTTTTTGCGGCTGAATTTTTTTTGAGGCTTCCTGGGCATACTCTTTGGACAGCAGCTTCTCCACCGAAATATTTTTAAGTTCCGCGTCACCCAATCGCGCCCGACCGGCAAAAGCTATTTTCTGCGCTTCGTTTACAAAATGAAGCGCCTGCGAATCCCAGCCCAAATCGGAAATATCAAAGTTCTGCAAAATTTGCAGAGCCTGAATTAATGTGATGCCGCCTGAAGTCGGAAGTGCGGGAGCCAAAACATCCAGCCCGCGGTAATTGCCGTAAACGGGGTCACGCTTAACGACCGCGTAATTTTCTAAATCGGATTTGGTCAACACGGCGGAATTAACGGGCGAAGATTGAACCGCTTGAGCAACCGCGTCCGCGACTTCTCCGCGGTAAAAAATTTCGGATTTTTTTTCGCCCAAAAGCAAAAGTGTTTTGGCTAAATCTTTTTGAACTAATATTTCACCTTCTTTAAGCGGAACACCCTGATTAAAAAAGATTCTTTCGGTTTCAGAAAATTGCCTGAGACGATCGGCGTGCTGAATTAGTTTTGCGGCCAGTGTTTTTGAAACGGGAAATCCTTCTTCGGCAAACTTAACAGCAGGTTCAGCTAATTGCGCGAGCGAAAAAACACCACTTCCGTGCTTGTCGTAGACTTTTTGAATCAGCGCGGGTGTCCCCGGCACACCCACCGCAAGGCCGCCGGTGATACGATCAGGAAAGAAAGGCATCGGCGTTCCGTTGCGCAAAAACATTTCGGGATGTGCGGACGCGGGCGCGGATTCACGCCCGTCATAGCTGGTAACACTGCGCTGAATACGGTCATAATAAAGAAAAAATCCGCCGCCGCCCAGACCCGACCCTTGCGGTTCAACGACATTGAGAACAAGTTGCGCGGTAATCGCCGCATCAGCCGCGCTGCCGCCATTTTTTAAAATCTCAAGCGCGGCTTCAGTCGCAAGCGGATGCTGGGTGACCACCATTCCCTTTTCGCCCGTCGCGGAGGCGGAAAAAGAAAATGGCGAGAAAATAAAAAAAGAAGCGACGAGAAGCGAAAACGCCTTTGGGAACGGAATATTAGAAGAGTTTTTTGGCGGCATTGACCACATCCACCGCGCGCATGCCATACTTATCGAGCAATTCATCCGGGGTAGCCGTCTCGGCATAAGTATCCTGAATCGCGACATAAGCCATTTTACAGGGATGAACCGTGGAAAGATAAGAAGCAACTGCGGCGCAAAGACCGCCCCAAATGGAATGTTCTTCGGCAACAACGACTTTACCGGTTTTTTTAGCTTCTTGCAGAAGAAGCGCGGTATCAAGCGGTTTGACAGTATGCATATCAATCACACCGGCTTGAATTCCCTGACCCGCTAAAATTTCAGCGGCATCCAAAGCTTCGGCAACCAAAAGGCCGTTCGCAACAATCGTTAAATCTTTACCTTCGCGCACGAGAACGCCCTTACCAATTTCAAATTGGCGCGGAGAAGAATAAACCACCGGAGCCTTAGGCCGGCCGGTACGAACATAAACCGGACCATTGTGCGCAGCGGTCAAACGGATCAACGCGCGCGCGGAAAGTTCATCCGCGGGATTAATTACTGCAACACCGGGCAAAGTTGCCATAAGAGCAATATCTTCGATACTCATTTGGGATGCGCCGTCTTCCCCAATTGAAATTCCGCCGTGGGACGAAACCATTTTCACATTGAGCTCAGAGAATGCCACCGCCATGCGCATTTGGTCATAGCCTTTGCAAACAAGGAATGACGCGAAAGAAGAGATGAAAGGAATTTTTCCGCAAGCCGCGAGACCGGAAGCAACGCCGACGAGATTGGCTTCCTGAATACCCACATTGATAAACCGATCAGGAAAAACATCGCCAAATTTATGCGTCTTGGTGGACTTGGAAAGATCAGCGTCCAAAACAACGATGTTCGGATTTTCTTTACCGAGCTCAGCGAGAGTTTCGCCGTAAGCATCACGAGTGGCTTTACCGAAAACGCGCTTGCTCATGCGAGTTCCTCCAGCGCTTTCTTGCATTCCGCATCCGTCGGAGCAACGCCGTGAAAAGCATTATTGTTTTCCATAAACGAAACGCCTTTGCCTTTAACCGTATGCGCGACAATCATCGCCGGCGCGCCTTTAACCGCATTCGCCCATTCAAGCGCGGCAACAACCTGCTTCATATCGTGTCCGTCAATTTCGCGCACATCCCAGTGAAACGCGCGCCATTTATCAGTAAAAGGCTCCATGTTGCAAATCGCTTCGGTGGAGTCATCAAGCTGAAATTTATTGGCGTCGAGAACCGCAATCACATTGTCCATCTTGCGGTGCCCGGCCATCATCGCGGCTTCCCAGATTTGGCCTTCATTCGATTCACCGTCAGAAATAACACAGAAAGTTTTGTAATCTTTTTTGTCGAGATTGGCGGCAAGCGCGTGTCCGATCGCAATCGAAAGCCCTTGGCCCAAAGAACCGGTAGAAGCTTCAATACCGGGAAGTTTGCGGCGATCGGGATGCCCCTGAAGCGGGCTGCCCATTTTACGGAAAGTTTTTAAAAGAGAAATATCAAAGTAACCGGCTTCTGCCATGACCGCGTAAAGCGCGGGACAAGCATGACCTTTGCTCAAAATGATACGGTCGCGATCAGCCCAATTCGGATTTTTTGGATCGTATTTCGCGGCATGAAAATAAAGCGCAACTAAAATTTCAGTCACTGAGAGAGAACCGCCCGGATGACCGTTGCCCGCCGCATGCGTCATTTCAACAATGTGACGACGGACACGCTTCGCGATAGCTTGGAGTTCTTCGATGGACGGCTTATTTTTAAGGTTTGTTGGCGACATAAGAGCGAGAATTATATTCGGGAAAAAGAAATCAGGCAATCAGAAAGGCATCAAATTTTGATGAATATTTCGCCTTTTTCTTCTTTTACAGGGTAGGTCTTTACGGCAATCTCCGGATTGAAGTCACATTTGCCCGTTTTAATATCAAATTCCCAGCCATGCCAAGGACACATTGCCAAACAACCGTTTAAGCTCCCCTCAGCCAAAGGCCCGCCCGCATGCGGACAAACCCCCTCGATAGCATAGACTTGGCTGTCCACCTTATATAAGGCAACCGCCTGCCCCTCAACCTCAACGGCTAAGCCGGTATTTGTTGGAACATCCTTACTTGTAGCAACTCGAACCCAATTTGCCATTTAATTACTCACTCGCCGTTAGGCTTTTTGTCCTCATCGCCGGACAGGCTCTTGTGGTCGTAGACCATGCCGCTCTAAGCCGCGGCCGGCTTCGCATTCAAGTCCGGCGCTCAGACAGCTGCGTCCTGACGGCGCAGAACTCGCGGCAGACTTTAAATGCTGAAAACTAATTTCAGAAAATTCAATACCCAAACGCCTTCAAATCAAATTCCTAGTTACACACTTATAAGCAAACTCGGGCTCACGCTTGCGCTCCAAAATTGCTTTTAGGTCAATAGCATCTTCGCTCAACGAGGCTTTCACAGAATCTTGAACTAAATGAGAAATACTAACTCCCGTCGCAGAGGATTTCTTTTTCAAAAACTTATATAGCGAATCATTCAAGCAAATTGTCAGTCTAGCAGACACAAACACCTTCCTTTTCAACAACTATAGCCCGGCACAGTTGCTCACCTCTTGCAACAACAAGCAGACTTGAAAAAACTTTTTTATTTGAGCTTATTACTTGATTTTCTTCCACCTTTTTACCGCTGGATCAAGATGGTCGCAAAAAAACTGTTCGAAAGAAAGCACATTAATGGCTGCATCATAATGAGGAATTTTCTTCTTTAGCTCTTTCGAAACAACAAGATAGATACGGTTTTTCAACATTTCATCAAGCTGTGTGCCTGAAACTCCTTCATCTACAGTTGCAAGAAAGAATCCTAGCCCCCTAGTGCCTTCAGTAACAATCTGCCGCCATCTCTCCCTTAATGTTGTTTTGACCGTAAAAATGATGCAGTCCATGGGGTTTTTATCATAATGTTCACGGCTAGGCATTAAAAAATCAGGCTTGCCATTGATGACTTGCTGTTCAGCAAATGGATAATTTAATTTTTTAAACAAATTCTTAATCATCCCTTCAAAGGCGCTTCCTGCTCTCGGCTTTCTAGATTGTGCTAATGATAAAAAGAAGCGGTCAAATTCTTCAAATTTACCTGAAACAATTTTTATGCACTCTCCCCGAGTAGCATTAGCGGGCAAAAGCCCTTCAAAGTAAATTTCCACGGCTCTTTCGCCCGCATGCTTTTGCTCTGCTAAGAATATCGCAAAAGCTTTTCTTCCGATTTCATCAATAATTTTACTAAAGTTCTTTTTAATAAAAGCTGGGCCTTCGGAAGGCACAGATTCGGAAATGGCTTTTTCTAAAACCCCAGAAGGAGAAAGCATTGTTTCTTTGTAAATTTCAAAAAGTTTTTTCACTTTGTTGTTTCCCTTTCAACTTATCAAAAAATAGAACAAGACAACATCTTCCACTATCGAAGAACTAATGACGACTCAGAAGCTCCATATAAATATTGCTTGGGGGCCAACTTTAAAATGTGCGCTTGCATGTGTCTTGCAACGGCTTTGACAACGGGTACAACGACTGCATTTCCAAATTGCTTATAAGCTTGCGTATCCGATACAGGAATAATGAATTTTTTATTGGGTGCATCAAAGCCCATAAGGCGTGCACACTCCCTCGGCGTAAGACGTCTTGGATTTTTCTTAGCTTGTTTGATTAAGATCTCTGAACCATCTTTGTAATACCTAGCTGATAGAGTTCTGGCAACATCAAACGCGCCAAACAACCCAAAGCCAAATCCATTTCCCTGCGCTTTGTGCTTAGCAGCATAGTTTTGTAAATACTGCCAAAGGTTGGGTGTAAGAGTGTATTTCTTTGAAACCCTTGCATCACCTCCTTCAGTATATGGATTCTCTGCTTCTTCCTCTCCGTTCTCAGGGTGCAATATTGTTCCAAGCTTGGGATTCTCCTGAAAAAATGGCAGCTCAAAATTATTAAATGTAAATCCAGTTGATTTTTTAAATCCCACAATAAAAATTCTTTCGCGATGCTGCGGTACAAAGTGTTGTGCATCAATGACGCGATAGCTCACATCATATCCAAGCTCATCTCGAAGCGTGCTAAGAATAATCTTGAAAGTGTTCCCCTTGTCATGGCTAATCAGATTTTTAACATTCTCTAGCAAAAAAGCTGCTGGCTTATGATGCGCTATAATTCTAGCCACATCAAAAAATAAGGTTCCTTGCGTTTTACATAAAAAACCATGTGGTTTCCCTAAGGCATTTTTTTTGGATACACCCGCAATAGAAAAAGGCTGGCAAGGAAACCCTGCTAGAAGCACATCATGTCGTGGTATTTCTTCAGCTTGAATGCCTGTAATGTCTCCTGCAATTTCATGCTTGCTTGGAAAATTTTTAAGATAAGTGACTTGGCTATACTTATTCCACTCACTTGTAAAAATACATTCTCCTCCGATAGATTCAAACCCCATCCGCATACCACCTATACCAGCAAACAAGTCTATAAAAGTAAATGGCGCAGGCTGTAGCGCATCACACAAAATAGAGGACGCGCATTTTTCTATTAAATCAAACACGGGCTTACGAGGAGTCGCCTCTCCTTTTTCCCAGCGGTAAACTGTTCGAAGATTGTAGCCTGATAGGCTCGCTATATCTTCGAAGGAAAGACCTGCTTTGCGGCGTATTTTTGAAAATCTGTTCTCAGTAAAGTTTGCCTCCAGAGAACAGGAGCGTGCGGATTTTTTTGAATTTTTATTTTTTAGATTTTTTTTCATCTGGGTAATTTTTTGACATTATGTCAAAAAAATTCCATCGGTCAAGCTTTTAAAAAGCATACTTGTCTTGGTTCGGCTGCACTCACCACAAGTTGCGGGAATGACAAAGACGGCATTCTTTATTTTATTTACAGGCAGGATATGTGAGGCAGCATCGCGGAGACAAACGGTCAAAAAATATATCGTTTGTCGAGCGGCAGGCGGCAATTTAACGACAAGTTAAATTGAACGCCGTAGACGAACATACCTGCCGAAGCCGGCCGCGGCTTGAGCGGCAAGCCTGTCCGGCGCTGAGGACATTAAGCCTTGCGGCGCCTGAGCTTCCCAAACCATTCTTCCAAATGCGCAAAGGAAATGTAAGCGCAAGGCACAACAAACAAAGTCAATATCGCTGAAACCGTCACGCCGCCGATAACAACCACCGCCATCGGAATGCGAGTCTCTGCACCGGGTCCAATCGCGAGCGCGGGAGGAACCGCGGCGGCAACCGTCGCTACCGTCGTCATCAAAATCGGGCGCAAGCGCACAGGCGCGGCTTCGCGCACGGCCGACATCAAATCTTTGCCGTCTTCGCGCAATTGATTCATAAACTCAACGAGCATAATCGAATTCTTTTTGACGATACCCATCAAAAGCAAAAGACCGATGAAGCTGAAAATATTGAGCGATTGATCCGTCACCCACAGCCCAAAAAAAGCGCCGGTTAAACTAAACGGCAGGGCGAGATAAATCGTAATCGGATGAATGACATGGTTATATTGCGACGC
>DDUN01000038.1 GCA_002344825.1 Candidatus Multiplicimicrobium inquinatum
ACCGTGGGATAACGAATCGCCGGCACAAAAATACCCTGCTCCAAAAGCTGTTCAAAGGCATCGAGCGCTTTTTTCTCATCGCCCAAAATCACGGGCAGCACGGCGGATTGCGGCGCTTCCAATTCAAAGCCCAGTTTTTTAAGCTCGGCATAAACGGCATGAATATTAGACCAAAGCTTTTGAAATAAAGCCGGCTCCTCTTCCATCACGCAAAAGGCTTCATGCGCGGCTTCGCAAATCATGGGCGGAAGCGCGGTGGCAAACATAAATGGCCGCGCGCGGTTTAAAATCAAATCGGCTAAATCGGAAGACGCCACCGCAAAGCCGCCGATGCTGCCGACGGCTTTCGAAAGCGTTCCGGTAACGATGTCGGCTTTTTTCATGGCCGGAATTTTGACGACGCCTGTACCATGCGCGTCATCCACAAATAAAAGCGCATTGTGTTTGGTTTTAATTTCTGCCAGGCGTTCTAAGTCGGCAACATCACCATCCATACCGAAAACAGATTCAGCCAAAAGAATTTTCCGTGCAGCCGTGGACTTAGCGAGTAATTCTTCGCAACGGTCATAATCGCTGTGCGGAAAAACGCGGAAAGACGCGCCGGAAAGTTTGACGGCATCAATCAGCGAGGCGTGGCAAAGTTTGTCGAAAATAATTTCGGTTTTTTCATCGGCAATCGCGGTGAGCGTTCCGAGATTGGCGAGATAGCCCGCGGAATAAACTAAGGCTCGATCAAAGCCTTTATGCGCAGCAATTTTTTCTTCGAGCTTGCGATGCGACGGAGCCGTGCCCGAGGTAAGTCGTGCGGCGCCGGCACCGACGCCCATTTTTTCAATGGCGCGGATGGCGGCGGCTTTCACGCGCGGATGCCGCGAAAGCCCCAGATAATCATTGCCGCAAAAAAGGGTCATGGCTTTACCGCGATAAGACGCGTGCGTGCCATCCTGATAATCCAATTCGCGGATTTCGCGGTAAAGATGCTTCGCTTTCAGCTCTTCGAGTTCTTCTAAAATGAAATTCATAAGCGTATTTTAACGGATAATTTTATTTATGGTTTTCTAAGAATGATGGCGGCCGCTTGCCCGCCAAAACCCATCGAGATAGACATCGCAACACGGATTTCTTTTTCCGCCGCAACACCCGCGGTATAGTTCAAATCGCATTCGGGGTCGGGCTGAGCCAAGCCTAAGGTCGGAGGGACAAACCCGCCGTCCATGGCTAAAAGTGTCGCCGCAATTTCTGCCGCGCCCGAAGCGCCCAGCATATGGCCCGTCATGGGTTTAATTCCGCTGGTGGCAATGTCATAGGCATGCGCGCCGAAAGCTTTTTTGATTTCGCGAGTTTCATATAAGTCACCATGCCCTGTCGCGGTGCCATGCAAATTAATATAGTCCAAACTGCGCGGTGTTTCATCGGCGCGCGTCAGCGCCAGCTTCATCGTTTGGGAAAGCGTGCCTTCGTCGTCGCTGAAAAAAAGCGCGTGGCTATTTTCCTGTCCCAGTCCTACCGCCGCGACTTCGGCATAAATTTTGGCTTTGCGTGCCTGCGCTGATTCCAGGGTTTCCATAAAAAACATCGCGGCGCCTTCGCCGACTAAAAATCCGCCGCGCTCTTTGTCAAAAGGCCGCATGCGATCCTGCGCCAAGACTTTCATTTGATGGTAGCCCGCCAAAAACATCGGGACAATCGATGCGTCGGTGGCGCCCGCGATCACGGCATCGGCATAACCTTCGGACAAAAGATAATACGCGTCGCTCACGGCAAGATTGCCGGTGGCGCAAGCGGCAATCCAAGATTTGACCGGCCCCGAACAACGATGTTTCGCGGCAATACGCAAAGCCGGCGTGCTGGGAAAAATATCTTCAAAAAGATTTTTAGCACGCGCGGGGTAATACGACTTGGTTTGCACGCTTAAAAGTTCCGCCAAAGTTTCAATGCCGCCCTTGCTCGAACTGACCGAAACACCCAAACGATACGGATCGATTGCGGTTAAATCAGCGGCGGAGTCGATCACCGCTTCATCGGCCGCGGCGAGGGCATACTCCAAAACACGGTCGCGCGATTTTTGGTTTAAATCAAAATTGCGCACTTCATGCGCGAGGCGAAAAGGATAGGTGTCGCATGGAAAACGGGAAATCATACCGCAGCCGCTTTGACCTTTTCGCAGCGCCGCGGCATAAGCCGCGCGGCCGAGCCCGATCGAGGAAACGACGCCTAAGCCGGTAATAACCACACGCTTTAAGGGACGAGAGGATTGGCTTTTCATACTCAACCGGCGCAGCCGATTAAATCAAACGGCAAAAACTTTTTGCTCCGTCAGCAGAGCGCGAATTTTTTTGACGCTTTCGGCGGCGGGAGCATTAGCCTCAAGCTGGACATCGACTAAGCCCTGACGGAATTCATTTTTACCGACATTCACGATCATCACCTGATCGCGGCTGACAACTTCCTGAAGCATGCGGAGTTCTTCGTCGTTTAAGTTGCTCGCGGTCGCAACCACAATCAAGCCGGCATCCATCCAGATGTGCGCGACTTCGCCCATACGGCGAATATGCTCACCGCGCGCCTTTTTGTCGAGATCCACATCTAAGCCGCGCAATAAATTTCCGATGCCGAGAAAATATGTTTTGCAGCCTGATTCGAAAAGGTCTTTCTCAATTTCTTTCGCGATCGTTTTTTTATCGACACCAACTTTGCCGGTCAGCAAAATAAATTTGGGCTGATGTCCGTATTTTTTTGCCCGTGCGCCGCGGTCAACAATACTGAAGTCCCATTTCTGCTCACGCAAAACAACCTGATCGCGCACATCGGCCTGTTCATCGCGGATCATGGAAGTAATAATGCCGCCGCCCGAAATATCATATTCATCCACAATCACAAAACGGCCTGTGGCTTCAATGTCGCCCGTTAAATCAAAAGCGACCGGTGTTTTGGTTTCAAGCACAAGCTCGGCGACATCATGGCGCTCGACTTGTGTTTTCTGCGCGGAATTTAAATTCGACGCGTCCAGCACATGATTGATTTTTTTGACATAGACCGACACCTTCGCGGTACCGATTTTGAGCTTATATTCTTTGCCCATTACAAGCGGGCGCTTATTCATCCAGAAAAGTTTGACCTGTAAAAGCGATGATACCTGCGGCAAGGTTTCATCCAGCTTGCACATGATGTCGCCACGCTGCAGATAAAGCTCTTCGGTCAGCGTCACGCCGGTTGAATGGCCGGCCGCGACGGATTTCTGTGCCGGGATATTAAAGCCTTCGATGGTTTTAACTTTGCAGCGTTTGTTCGACGGCAGAAAAATAACGTCATCGCCTGCCGAAATTTTTCCGGTTTCAACTTTGCCCGCGATAATGCGGCGGTCATCGCCATCGGCGGTAAATTTATAAATGCTTTGTACCGGCATGCGGAAAACCTGATTTTCCGGCGGCTGAGCTTTTTTAAATTGATCAAGCATTTCAAGAATGGACGGCCCTTTGTACCAAGGCATTTTGTCGGATTTCAAAACCATGTTGTCGCCGTGAAACGCGGCGATCGGAATGAACTGCTCGGGCACGACGCCGATTTGCTGTAAAAACGCGCGGTAATCTTTTTCGATTTGGTTAAAAACTTCTTCGCTGTAACTCACCAAATCCATTTTATTGACGCAGACTGTAATCTGTTTAATGCCGAGCATCGAAAGCAAATAGCCATGCCGTTTGGAGTTTTCGCGGATGCCTTCTTTGGCGTCGATCAAAAGCAAGGCGGCTTCGGCACGCGCGGCACCGCTCACCATATTTTTTAAAAATTCGATATGCCCAGGCGCGTCAATGATGATGTATTGGCGTTTTTTGCTTTTGAAAAAACAGCGCGCCGTATCAATCGTAATCCCCTGCGCGCGCTCATCTTTTAAAGCATCGAGTAAAAAAGCATATTCAAACGGCTTCGCATTGCGCTGGCAGTCGGCTTTGACTTGATCGAGCTTTCCCTGCGGCAAAGAATCGGTGTCGGCCAAAAGGCGGCCAACCAAGGTGCTTTTGCCATGATCAACATGGCCAACGACAACAATGTTCATCTTCGGCATCAAATCGATGTTCATGGTTTCTCCGCCGAAAAGTTTTTTTGCTTTATCGATGAGATTTTCCATTACATGTACCCTTGCTTACGCAATGTCTCAAGTCCGCCATCCTCTTTGTCTTGGGCTCGGCCGGATCTTTCGGCAATATTTTTGAATTTGCCGGTTTTGAGTTCGGCGATAATTTCTTTGATGTTTTTCGCGGTGGACTTCACCGGAAAGGTGCAGGGATAGCAGCCCAATGAGCGATAACGTTCGCCTTTACCCTGATCAAAATAAAGCGGCACGACGGGAATACTTTCGCGTTCGATATATTCCCAGATGTCGAGTTCGGTCCAGTCGAGCAGCGGATGAATACGAATATGCGTGCCCGGTGCAAAATCGGTTTTGAACTGATTCCAAAGCTCGGGAGGCTGATCGCCCACATCCCAGTCGCTATATTTATCGCGCGGTGAAAAATAACGTTCTTTAGAGCGGCTGCCTTCTTCATCCGCGCGCGCGCCCACGATTACGCCCGTATAAGGCTCTTTATCTTCATCGGGCACATATTTTTTGAGATTATGATCCATGCGCCAGCGCGGCCAAGTTCCGGCCAAAGTATTTTTCAAAGCGTCGGTCTTTAAATTTTTGCAGCAGGAAAGGCGGTCGATGGTGCCGTCGGGATAGGTCTGTTTGTTTTTCAGCGCTTCCGTATTCTGCCCGTAAACCATGTTGAGTTTATATTCGAGCGCGAGACGGTCGCGGTATTGGATCATTTCAGGGATTTTATAATTCGTGTCGATGTGCACGAGCGGAAAAGGCACGTGGCTGAAAAAAGCTTTGCGCGCCAGCCACAGCAAAACCGTGCTGTCTTTGCCGATAGACCAGAGCATGACGAGGCTTTTAAAATTGGCATAGGCCTCGCGCAGAATGTATACCGATTGTGCTTCCAACTTGTCTAAGTGATTCATTTCTTTCGTCGACATCTGTTCTCTTTTGCGCCGCTCGATTAAGCTCGCGGCGCGCTCCTAATTATTTACCGCCCACGACATTCTTGATTCTAAATTCAATACTTGTCCCGTAATCTGCGTATTTTCATCCGAAAGCAAAAATAAAATCGCTTTCGCTGCTGCATCCGGATTCGACAACTGCTTCAGCGGACTTAAATTCCGCTGCGCTTCTTTCGCTTTCTCCGGCACTTTCGCCGTCATTTCCGAGAGCATGAACCCGGGATTCACCGCGTTCACCAAAACTTTTTCGCCCGCTTCACGCGCCAAGGTTTTCACCCAAGCTTCGAGGGCAGCTTTCGATGCGGCATAATTCGCCGCACCGTAAACACCCGACACCGCCGCGCGGCTTGTGAGCGCCACGATTCTTGCGGGTTTTGCTTTTTCAAGCGCCGGCATCAGCTCACGCGTGAATAAAAAGGGCGCTTTCACATTGGCGCCCATCACGCTGTCCCAGTCGTCTTCCGACATATTTTCAACGATCGCATCGCGCGTTGCGGCCGCGTTATGCACCACGCCGTGCAGCGCTCTTACCGCGCTGTATATTTTTTTTGCGGCATCACGGATCGCATCAGCTGAATTCAAATTCAGTTTTAGCGGCTTAGCGCCCGCTTTTTCGAGCATCTCGGCGGCGGCTTCATTTTTATGCCAGGTGAAAAACACCCGCGCTTGTACCGCAATCGCCTGACGCACGAGGCATTGGCCTAGGGTGCTAGTGCCACCGGTAATTAATATGCTTTTACCTGTCAGCACGCTCTAGACCTCGCGGTTGCGCTTCGCGCAGAGCTAAAGAATCCAGCGCCGCCCGTAATCAATATGTTCTTACCCGACAGATTCATCAAACTTTCGCAGAAACTACTTCCGTTTGTGTTTCGTCGGAGGTGGGCTGTCTACCGCGAAATCCGGCACGTTTCAGCATGTCAAAATCATCGCGCATAGGATTGCCTTCAGTTGTGAGATATCCGCCCACAATCAATCCGTTGGCGCCGCCCTTCAAAGCTTTCTCCTGATAATAATCGCCTAAATTTTTTTCGCGCCCGCCCGCAAGTTTAATGTTGGCGCGCGGATGGATAAAACGGTAAACCGCGATCGTTTTTACCATTTCAATCGGATCCGGCGTTTCCTGCTTTTCAAGCGGGGTGCCCGGAATCGGATTCAAGACATTCATCGGCAAACAATGCGGCGCGTAAGGCTTCAATTCGAAAGCAAGCTTGATGCGATCGGCGCGGGTTTCGCCCATGCCCAAAATACCGCCCGAACAAAGCTCCATACCGCCCTCAACAAGCATTTTGAGCGTGGCAATGCGCGTGTCATAACTGTGCGTCGAAACAATGTTGGGATAAAACTCGCGGGAAGTTTGCAAATTATTGTTAAACCGGCGCAGACCAACTTCCTTTAAACGCTGAACGCGGTCGGGCGTTAAAAACCCGAGCGAGCCATCGAGGCTCATTTTAGTTTTGGCTTTTAAGACACGGTAGATTTCGAGAACCTTGTTAAATTCAGGCTCGGTTAAAGCGCCGCCGCTTGTAACGACGCAAAAGTTTTTGGCACCTTTTTTTTCGAATTCGAGCGCGGCATCCAAAACTTCCTGCGGCTCCATCAAAGCATAAGTATCCACGCGGGTATTGAATTGAACCGATTGAGAACAAAAACCGCAGTCTTCGCCGCAGAGATTGCTTTTCGCGTTAATGAGCGAGCAGAGACCGGGCTCATCGGTATTAAAATGAAAAGTCATTTCGCGCGCGGCATCCAAAAGCGCGTCAAAGTCTTCTTCTTTTTCGATATTGATTAGGCTCATCGCTTCATCAAATGAAACTTCTCCGCCGCCCAGCACCCTATTTTTTAGCTCTTCGATAATTTTTTTCATATTTCTCTTTTTTCAAACCTCTTCTTAATTTCATTCAAAACGCCGTGAATGCTAGGCGCAAATGAGCAATCAAGGGAGGCGTACTAAAATGTACGCTGACCGAAGATTGCGATTTTGCAACGCCGCAGGCGCGGTGTTTTCAATGAAATTAGCCCCCAGCGATAGCGGGGACGATCGACACATCATCACCTGCTTTAAGCGCGGAGTTTTCTTGCTGAAGAAAACGAATGTCTTCTTCGTTGACATAAACATTCACGAAGCGGCGAATTTTTCCGTTTTCGTCGCAAAGACGTTCTTTCATGCCGGGATATTTTTGCTCAAGCGCGACAAAAAGATTTTGAATGCTTGTTGCCTCGATTTGAACCTCGGCTTCGCCCGCCGTTAATTTTTGAAGCGGTGTCGGAATTCTTACTTTAACACTCATGCTTTTCTCCTCTATTGCTATTTGCTAATCGCGGTTGGGCAAGGCCCAGAGCCAAAATCAGACCCGGCAGGGTTTACCCTGGATCGCCTTTTCAAATGAATCCATTGTCGGCTCAATCGGAATCACATCACTAACCACATCCTGAATCGCATCTTGTGTTTTCATTCCGTTGCCGGTGATCGCGATCACCACCTCATCGTCCGGACCGATTGCGCCGGATTCTATTAATTTTTTGGCCGATGCAACCGTAACGCCGCCCGCAGTCTCGGTAAAAATACCTTCGGTTCGCGCCAGCATCAAAATGCCTTCCTGAATTTCAGCGTCGGTAACCATCGCCGCGCTACCGCCCGATTTTTTCACAATATCTTTGGCATAGTAGCCATCAGCCGGATTACCGATTGCCAGCGATTTCGCGATGGTCTTCGGTTTGACGGGCTTGATGAAATCAACATTGTCCAAAATCGCGGTCGAAATCGGCGAGCAGCCCATTGCCTGCGCGCAATGCATTTTGGTTTTTACGGGGCCGCTTAAAAGCTCGAGCTGTTCGAATTCTTTGAGCGCTTTCCAAATTTTGGTCAGCAATGATCCGCTCGCCGCCGGCGCAACGATATGCTGCGGCGCGCGCCAACCTAACTGCTCAGCGATTTCAAAACCAAAAGTTTTGGAGCCTTCGGAATAATAGGGGCGCAAATTCACATTCACAAAACCCCAGTTATATTTCGATGCAATTTCGCCGCAAAGACGGTTCACATCGTCATAGTTGCCATTGACAGTCACAACATGCGGATTGTAAACAAGCGAGGCCATGATTTTTGCTTTTTCTAAATCATGCGGAATAAAAATATACCGCTCAAAGCCGGCGTTGGCACCGTGCGCGGAAACTGAATTCGCGAGATTGCCGGTCGATGCGCAAGCCACGGTTTTAAAACCAAGCTCGCGCGCCTTTGAAAGCGCCACCGCAACCACGCGGTCTTTAAAAGAAAAAGTCGGATGACAAACGGAATCATCTTTCACATAAACAGTACGCACGCCAAGTTCGCGCGCGAGATTATGCGCTTTCACGAGCGGCGTAAATCCAGTGTAGAAGCCAACCGTCGGCTCGCCGTCAATCGGCAAAAGCTCGCGGTAGCGCCAAATGCTTTTGGGGCCTTTTTCGATTTTCTCGCGGGTCAAAACTTTTTTGATGCCGTCATAATCGTAAAACGCTTCGAGCGGGCTAAAGTCATATTCGCAGACATACAGCGCCTTCTTCGGATATTCGCGTCCCGTTTCTTTGCTTTTCAAACCTAATACAAAACTCATCTTATTTTCTTCCTATTTAATTGCTCGTATCGATGTGTTCGATAAGTTTTAACTTATCGAACCAAACAATACAGTCTAGATGTCTCCGCCGGAATCCTTCGGCTGCTCGACTTCTTCGTCCTTGCCGGTTTTCACTTCTTTAAAAGTATGAATCCCGCATTCCTGCTTACTTTTGCCGGCCCACCGTCCCGAGCGCTCATCGTCGCCATCCTGAATCGGGCGCGTGCATGGCCAGCAGCCAATACTCATATACCCTTTTTCATAAAGCGGGTGCAGCGGAATTTTCCGCTCTTTCAAATACCACCAAGAATCGCGCGAAGTCATATTCGCCAGCGGGCTGATTTTGTAAACCCCGCCTTCATACTCTTCCACAATTCGGATCGACTTGCGATGATCGGTTTGGTGCCGACGTATTCCGCTCATCCACGCGCCGTAAGCCTTCAACGCTTCATCCAGCGGCTCTACTTTATTAATCTGACAGCACAAATCCGGATTGGCTTCGTAGGGCTTTCCCTGATAATCCGCGATCAGCTTTTCCCGTTTCGCCGGGGCGGCTTTCAAATCAACAACTTTTTTCAATCCCAAAAGTTCGGTCAGCTGATTTTTGTATGCCAGCGTTTCCGGAAAATGAAACCCGGTTTCCAAAAACAAAACCGGTGTGTTCGGATCCGCTTTCGCGATCAAATCCAGAAGCACGCCGCTTTCCGGTCCAAATGACGACGTCACCGCGATTTTCGGCGCAAAGGTTTCCGTTGCCCACCGCACAATTTCAAGCGGCGTGGCCTTTTCAAAGTCATTATTCAGCTTCTCTAAATCAAGTCGCATCGTGTCTGCTTTCGCGTGCGTCAGCGCGCTTGCATATACCCAAGCTCTTTAAGCCGGGCCAAAATTTTTGCGACTGAAACTTCCGCTGTTTCTGATTCTGTTTGAACCGTGACTTCCGGATTCAAAGGCTCTTCATAAGCGTCGTCGACGCCGGTAAAGCCCTGAATTTCACCCGCGCGCGCTTTACCATAAAGACCCTTCACGTCGCGCTGTTCGCAAACCGCCACCGGCGTTTGCACAAAAACTTCTACAAAATTTCCGACTTGTCTGCGGCACCAATCCCGTGCTTCACGGTATGGGGAAACCGCCGCGACAATCACTGTCACGCCATGCTTAGTTAGCAGATGACTGACGAATCCGATTCTCTTCACATTTAAATCGCGGTCTTCGCGCGAAAAACTCAGCCCTTTGCTGAGGTGGGTACGCACGACATCTCCGTCCAAAACCTCAACCGGCACACCCTGAGACTTTATCTCGCGGGCTAGCCCGTTTGCCAGAGTTGATTTACCGGAACTCGGAAGCCCGGTCAGCCAAATTGTAACGCCCTGTCGATTCTCAGCCATGCATTCCTTGAAGCCGGATTCGGCTATACAGAAAAGCCGGCCTACTTTTTACTTTCTTGGGTAAAATGAGCTAAAACTATACAACTAATTCAGGGGGGGGTCAAGCTGAGGGACCGAGGGCAATTTGGGCTCAAAACGGCCGCAAATCAAAAGCGAAACTTCAAATAAAATCCAAAGGGGTACAGCTAACAACAGCTGAGAAAAAGGATCGGGAGAGGGCGTCACCACCGCGGCAATAACCAAAATGGCAACCAGAACGGCTTTACGCGCTCCGGCCATAGCTTTCGTTGTCACAACCCCCAGCTTCACCAAACCGATCATGACAAGCGGAAAATCGAATAAAGCCCCGCAAGCCAAAATCATTCCCAAAAAAAACGACACGTACGGCCCAACCATCAACATGGGCTTGAGACTGTCGGATCCAAAAGCGAGCAAAAAATGCAGTCCGGCCGGAATAACAAAGTAATAAGCAAAAGCGCAGCCGGTTAAAAAAAGCGTGAGCGAAGCAAAAATGAGCGGTACCAAACTCTTCTTTTCTTTTTCATAAAGCCCCGGCGCGACAAAAAGCCAAAGCTGTGTAGTCCAGACCGGTAAAGACAAGAGCACCCCGCCCGCCAGGGCCGCTTTCATGTGAACCATAAAA
Source organism: Candidatus Multiplicimicrobium inquinatum (assembly GCA_002344825.1). GTDB lineage: Bacteria > Omnitrophota > Omnitrophia > Omnitrophales > Aquincolibacteriaceae > Multiplicimicrobium > Multiplicimicrobium inquinatum. The sequence goes on from DDUN01000038.1 coordinate 10,665, forward strand.
GCTTCGTAAGGGGTTTGAAAATAAAGACTGGCTTCAGGATCAGTCCGTAAAGGAATAGTGAGAAAATCTAAAATAGCGCGCGAAAAAAAGAAACAAAACAGAGTTCCTGCGCCGAGAGAAATAAGACAAATGATTAGCCTGCGGCGGAATTCTTCGAGATGATTAAGAAAATCAAAGTTCATTTTAAAACCTTCTGAATTTTATCCGCTCTTCAAAAAGCGCCAAATGCGCGGCGCAGCTGAACGAACGAGGAGATGTATGCGGAAAATACATCGCACGAGAGAGTGAGGGCTGCAACAAAGCAGTTGGCCTTTTTCAAGCGCGGATTACGCTTGAGCGAAGACTTCGCGGGCAACGATGCCCACAACCCCCAGCGCCACCGCATTTTCACCGAAAGCGGAGGGAATGATTTTAACCTGCTCCGAAGCCTCTTCAACGCACCAATCTTTGATCGCGAGCTTAACGGCATCAAGTAAAGGAGAGCCGCAATCTTCTATGCCGCCGCCAATCACAACCACTTCCGGGTTAAGCAGATTAACCAAAAATGCGATTTTCTTGCCCAGCTCATCGCCGGCGCGCTGAACCACAGTTAAAGCCACAGGGTCTCTCTCTTTGATGCCCTGCACAATATTTTTAAATCCGAGCTTCGACAAATCTCCTTTGACGAAATCTTTTAATACGGATTTTTCTCCGGCATTGATTAATTCGCTCGCGTGACGAACCATGCCCAAATCCATTTCCCATCGTCCGAGCTGGGTCTTAATTTCGAAAGCCTGTTCTTTCGATTGCTTGGGGCTGGTGATACCGAGCTCACCCGCCGCGCCCGCCGCGCCGCGATAAATTTCTTCGTTGATCAAAATACCGCAACCAACACCCGAAAACATATACAGCATGTGGCGCACATCCCGATCGAGACCGAGCCATTTTTCGCCAAGAACCGCCGCGTTCGCGTCGTTTTCAACGAAAGCAGGAATGCCAAGACGAGTTTCAAATGTATCCTTGATCGAAGAACAAACATTAATATCTTTATCGCCTAAGCTTTGCGGCCAGCGAATGGTGCGCCCGCGCTCATCGATAATGCCCGGCACACCGACACCAACGCCGACGATTTTGTCTTTTTCAACTTCAGCTTGATCGATAATTTCCTTCGCCAAATCAACCATTTGATTGATCACGGCTTCGGAGTTCTCGGGTAATCTTTCGCGCTTAATTTCTTTGATGACGTTGATTTCCAAATCCACCAAAACAGCAACCATGCTCAGCATATTAAGACCCACGCCGACGATATAACCGGACTTAGGGTTAAGCTCAACCAGAACGGGCTTACGTCCGCCGGTCGATTCATCCAGCTCGCCCTCAATCACGAGGTTTTTCTTGATATAGTGATTGATGTAGTTCGAAACGGTAACAATATTCAGTTCGGTAATTTTGGAAATGTCAGTACGGGAGATCGGTCCGTTTTTGCGGATAGTTTCTAAGATAGCAAGATTCTTGCGCTCTTTGTCAGTAAGAATCCGATCGCGCAAAAGCATCTGTTTAATCAGCATATCCTTGTATCTCCTTGTCGTATCTTCCGCAGCTTAAGCACCCGCTAACTGCGGCGGTATTGTACCGCTAAAAAAACTTTTGTAAAAGCCCTGTTATTCTTCAAAAAAGCGTTCTTTTTTCCAAAGCTCAAGTGCCGCTTTCCCGATGGGGTCCTGGTGAAAAAGCTTTTGGAGAATATCGCCTTCCAAATAGTTTGCCAGCGCCAAAAAGGACATTCCTTGATCCAAAGCAAGGTATTGTGTGTTCATCTTGTTGGTTTTAACCTGAATCGAATCATAAAAACCATATTCACCGTACATTTTAAACTCAAGCATTTTGCGCACATTCGCAATAGCATCCTGAGGCGCAGCATTTAAAGCCAAAAAGCTAACATGCGGCGTTACAACCGCCTGATCCGGATATCCTTTAACGCCTACGTCTTTTACGCCATATTCACCATACTTCCAGGTGCGCCCATTCGTGGTAGCTGCCGGAGAAAGCCCCCAAACGGGGTAACCTTGCTTAATTAGCGCATGATCTTTATGCGCCTGAACGGCGCGGTAATTATTCGTTCCGAAAGATTCTTGGGCTTTTTCTTTTTCATCCAAAACCAGCGTCGGCATTAAAAACTCGAATAAAGACCCGCCCCAGCTGGGCACGATTTTCATGCTTCCGTACTGATAATAACCCTGAAAATAATAGACGTGTCCGTTATCAATTTGCTTGCCCTTGGGTTTTTGACTTTGCCAACTCCATGATGCGGGCGGCGTACGATAAAGCGACCACCAATGATCTTCCGTTAAATCGCCTTTACCAATGCCAAGCAGGCTTGTAGCGCGCGCTTCACTGACGAGCATGCCATAATGCGTTTGAATCAGTTCGTTTTTCTCTGAATCAAAGCCGAGTGAAAGCTGGTTGTTGTCATAATCCAAAAACTCGCTGAAATCCATGCGGTTCAAAATTTTAGTGGCTTCACGGTAAAGCTCTTGATCAAACGCCTGCCTTACCACCACAAGCGCCACGCCCAACCACCCGTTATCCACGCTCGAAATAAATCCGCGCGTCACCGAAAGCTTGGTGGTTTCATAAAAGTTGTAGTATAAATTTTTCCAGCGCCTTAAGTTTTCAACCACCTTCAGTTTTTCCCTGGTTCGGCGCACAGCCTCTTCGCTTGAAATAAGGCGCATTTTTTCTGCCGCGACAAGCCCCATCAAATCCATGGCAATGTTGGTCGGTGAAGTATAGTTGCTCGCCAGCGGCGCATCTCCCAGGCGAACATGATCCACGATCATTCCATTTTGTTTATTTTGAGCCGCTTCAAAATATTTCCATGTGTCTTTCGCGATTTCTCTCATCAGGGCTTTATCTTCTTTTATTTTTAAAAGCTGTAAACGGCGCGCTTCCGCAAAAATAGTTTTGGGAAAGCCTTTTAAATTATCTAAATTGCTTTCAAAAAAAACATCATTCGGTCCGTAAAAAGCAATCTCATCAAATTGCATGCCGCCCCGCGCGGGCTGAGCCCCTGAAACCAGCACAAACGAAATAGAGTTGAGCTGATCCCAGTCCAGATCTCGAAAATCATCTTTTCGAAGAGTGATTTCATTCCAAATTTTTTCTCCGGCGCACGAGGCAGTGACATCAACAACAGCGCGCTTGGCTCTCCAATCTTCTAAAACAACGCGCAGCGAACCTGAAAAAGGCTTTTTTCTGTCGGGGTAAAACTTGCATGAAAAAACAAGTAAATCAGCCTGGCTGGCATCCAGTTTTTGCAGAGAGCTGGTAAACGACATCTCTTTACTTTTGGGTAAATCAAAAAGCAGCTGCAGTGAAGATCCGAATTTAGGGTTGCGGGCATCTTCTTTCGTGCGGCCGACTTTAACCACTTTCGCCGTAGCGTTGCGCAAATGCCAAATGCCTCCGCGTTTATTTTTCCATTCCGGCAAATTAAAATCATCGATTAAAACAAATTGAGGAGAGGCGGCAAGGGATTTATGCGGGGGAACAGCGCGGTAGGTGGAGTTCGCCGCGGGGCGATTTGTTTCAACTGTTTCCGCCCAGGCAAAAAACGCGGATAACATCAGGACGGTAAAAATAAAAAACCCTGTTTTCCATCTTTGGTTATTTTGCCAAAGAAAAAAAACAGGGTCTTTCATAATTTTAATCGGTGATGTCTCTGCGGTTGTCCGCTTCTGCGGACAGAGCAAAAACGAATCAGCCGAGCGTCACTTCAACCGTGTGAGTCTTGCCATCGCGAAAATCAGGGGCAACATTGCCTGCGATGCGTTTCCCGTCAACGATAAGTTCTTTCACGCCGTTATTCTTCTTGTTCGGATTTTTAACTTCGATTTTGTAATACGTGTCACGGAAAAAGCGCTGTGCTTTAAAGCCTTTCCACGCGGCGGGAATTTGCGGATCAATGATCAGCCCCTTGCGTGAAGCGCGAATGCCGCAAATCCAGTTATATGCAACCTTCTGCATCCATGAACCGGAACCGGAATACCAAGTCCAGCCGCCGCGGCCAAAATTCGGGGAGTCGGGACCGTCCACGTTTCCGGGAGTCACATACGGCTCACCATCATAATGGTCAGCATTTTTTTCCGCGCGATAAACCGGGCACATATTGCGGTAAGCTTTGTAAGCCATTTCCGCGTCGCCCATCATCGCTGCCGCCTGAACGCCCCAGCACGCCGCATGCGTATAAACACCGCCGTTTTCACGTACCGACGGAGCATAACGCGACAAATAACCGATAGTTTCGTCGAGCTTGTCATATCCGGGGGTAAAAAGCAGCGGGCCATATTCACGGTAAAGATATTTGTACGCGGAATTCATCGCGGTGCGCGCGCGTTCCGGCGTTGCGGTCCCGCAAATAACCGCCCACGTTTGCGCGTTCAGGAAAATTTTTCCGCGCGTTTCTGTTTTGCTTCCAAGTGGAATGCCGTTATCGCGGGTTGCGCGAATATACCATTCTCCATCCCAGCCCACTTCATTGATGGCTGCTTTTAATTTCTTCGCGCGATCCAAATAGTTGGCAGCACGATTCTTCTCGCCTTTCTTTTCGCAATAAGGCGCAAACTGGTTAAGCAACCCGTAAAAGAAATGCGCAAGCCAGAAAGATTCGCCCTTCCAATTAACGCCGACATGGCTCATGCCGTCATTCCAGTCGCCTTCTCCCATTAAAGGAATGCCGCGGGGAGACCAACGTGAAAGCACTTTTTCATAAGAGCGTACAATGTGATCGTAAATCGTACCTTCTTGCTTCGGTTCACCTGGCTTCGTCACATACGGCGCGACCTCATCAAGAATCGACTCATCGCCTGTCTCTTCGATATAGTTAAAAGTAATCAACGCAAGCCACAATAAATCGTCCACCATGTCGGTGTGAGCGGCGATGCCCGCGCCGGGATGCCACCAGTGGTACACCGTTCCATCCGGAAACATTTGCTCAGCGTGCACTAAAATTTGTTTGCGCGTAATTTCAGGCGCGGATTCGAGCAAACAGTTGGAGTCCTGCAGCTGGTCGCGGAAACCAATACCGCCCGAGCATTGAAAGTAAGCGGTTTTGGCCCACATGCGCGCGCACAAAGCTTGATAGCGATACCAGCGGTTCGTCACAAAGTTAAAGGCTTCATCCGGTGTTTCAACCCAAGATTTACCGACGAGCCCTTCCCAGAAGCCGGTTACTTTTTCGAGTTCGGCTTTAACGGTTGCAACAGATCGGTATTTTTCAACAATGGCCTTCGCTTTGCTTTTATCTTCGATGCGCGCCAAAACAAAAACCAATGTTTTGGATTGTCCGGGATTGAGCGATACGTTGGTTTGAAGTGACGCGATGGGATCTCCCCATTTTTCGAGATCACGTACATTTTTTACTTTGCCAGCAACGACCGCTTTCGGCGCGGCGTAAGTTCCGTACATGCCGACAAAAGTTTCTTTATCACCGTCATAGCTTGCTGTTTTGGCATTCGTCAAAGCAAACACTGCCGTAAGCGGTGAATCCGCACCTTTATTTACGTGCGGCGGAACAAGCGGCGGCCGTTTTAAACCGATAATCGCGCCGAGCTTGCGATCAACCTGAACTTCGATAAATGTTTTTTGAAATTCACGGTGAACTTCGTTGCCGCTGCCGAGACACCAATCCAAAAACGGAAAAACACTTAACGAGCGTTTTTTCTTGGTTTCGTTAGTAAGTGTCACCTGCCAAATTTCAGCGGAGTCTTCGCGCGGAACAAACATCAATTGTTCCGTCTTGATGCCCTGATATTTCGTAATAAATTTCGCGTAGCCCAAACCATAGCGGGCTTCATAAGAATCATATTTAAAATCGGTCGGCTTCCAGGTGGTCGACCAGATTTTTTCGGAATCGTTATCGCGAACATAAACATATTTTCCGTAAGCGTCGCGAATCAAATCCTGGCTCCAGCTAGTCAGGCGTGAAAGCTGAGAATTGCCGTACCATGAAAACCCGCCGCCGGTTTGAGTGACAACAAAGCCATAGTTTTCATTGGCGCACACATTAATCCATGGGCGCGGGGTGCGTGGATTATCGATCACAAATTCGCTTCCGCACGCGGTGAAATATCCGTACGGGTTCCGAAACTTTTTAACGTCTTTTACCGAAGCCGCCGCATCTTTTTTTACCGGTTTCTTTGCTTTCTTTCTTTGAGTCGCAACCGCTGTGGACATGAAGAGGCTCCTTTTATATTATTTCAAAGCACTGTTAATTTCAGTTTCAATTCCGGAGAAAACTTCTTTGGCTGTTTTCTTTCCGCTAAAAATCAAGTCAAGCTGAGGGCTGAGCATCTTCTCTTCGATTTCGCGCCAACGCTCATGAAAAGGGCTAAACACAGAATAATTCACGGCTTCATTCAGCATTTTTTTATTGGCGGGCTTTGACTGAGCGTCTTGCGCCCAATGCTTCCCTTCTGCGACCGCTTTGCGGGAGGGCTGCGCCAAACCGCCCTGCGCAAATTTTTCTTGCCCTTTAACGCCGGTTAAAGCCTTCAAGACTTCCCACGCGGCTTGTTTGTTTTTGGAAGATTTCAGCATGGCATAGCCGGATCCGCCGGTTCCAAAGGCGCGTCTGCCATCTTTGGATTTTGGAAACATCACAACGTCCCAATCAAAATCATAATTTCTTAATCCCGGGGTTTCCCAAATACCGGAACCAAACATAGCAAGCTGGCCCTTGGCAAAAAGACGATCAATTCCCATCCCCAAATTAGTAAGCGCGACCGGCGTCGGCATGACGCCGTAGATATTGATTAAATTAGCGTAAAACTGCATCCCTTCGATCGATTCGGGCTGCGCCAAGTACGTGCGGGTCGGATTTTCAACGTCATCAACCAACGCTCCGCCAAAACCGTAAACAAAGTTTTTCCAAGCCCAAGTATAAAAACCGTATTGCGTCACACGCCCTTCGGCGTCTTTTTTGGTCAATTCACGGCTGATACGCAACATGTCGTCAAACGTCCAATCATCGGTCGGATAAGGAATTTTGGCGTCATCGAAAAGTTTTTTATTGTAAAAAACGCAGGCAAACGGCGCGATGTCGCGCGGAATCGCCAACAGATGCTCATTGCGCGTAAAACGGGAAACAATCCCATCGAAAAATTCTTCTTTCGAAAAACCGGTTGGATCACTTTCAAAGTAAGGGTTGAGATTCTCTAAAACACCTTTGGAAGCAAAGGTAACGAAGTAATCCACTTCGGTGGTGATAATATCAGGCGCAGCACCGCCGGCAATGCGGGTTAAAATCTTACTGTCATATCCGGTGTACGGCGTATGCTCAAACACAACCTTAATATGCGGGTGCTCCGCCTGCCAATCTGAAATGGAATTGGTGATGATTGCGATTTCTTCAGGGCTTCCCCAAAAAGCAACTTTCACTTCCGTTATGTCCGAAGATTTTTGCGACGAACAAGCCATTAAAGCGAAACAAAGAAATACAGAAAAAAACTTTTTAAATAGTTTCATCAATTACACTTTACTTGTTTTGGGTTTTGTCCCGGGAAAAAGATCGCGAATTATAGCACGGTGATTAGACGTGTCAAAAACCATTTGCTATTCACTAAAAAGACGTCCCGCCCTTAGCTTTTAGGCAATCCGGCTTTTTCCAAAATCCGATCGAGATCATCTAGCGAAAAATATTGGATCTCGAGACGCCCCTGATTCTTGTTTTTGCGCGGATAAATCTTAACCTGCGTTCCAAACCAGCGCGTTAATTGCCCTTCCAGGTCTACGATTTCGGGCGTTAAATTCCGCGCCGGCTTCGCGCCGCGCCGATGCGCAACACTGCGCCCCACAATAGCCTCTACCTGTCTGACCGAAAGGTTTTCTTCGCATATTCTTTTGGCAAGGTGCCGCTGATGCTCCGGCGTTAAAAGGCCGAGAAGCGCCCGGGCATGCCCTGAAGAAAGCTGTCCCGCGGCCAACATTTCCCGCACCGAATCAGGAAGACGGAGCAAGCGAATCATATTTGCTACAGTCACCCGATTTTTCCCAACTCGTTTTGCTACTTGGTCTTGCGATAAAGCGCCCTGCTCCATTATTTTCTGGTAAGCCTGAGCCTCTTCCAGCGGATTCAAATCCTCACGCTGAATATTCTCGATCAATCCCCACTCTAAAAAGTCTTGCGGTGCCAAATCTTTGATGATGGCGGGTATTCTCTCGATTCCACACAACGCCGCAGCGCGCAACCGCCTTTCTCCACAAATAAGAATGTATCCATCTGCCTTACGCGTCACAATCACGGGCTGCAAAACGCCTTTCTCTTTTATCGAGTCCGCTAACTCCTGAATGCTCTCCTGAGAAAAGGTCTGCCTTGGCTGGTCCGGATTCGGAGTAATTTTACTGATTTCAATCAGTAAAAATCCTTGCGGCATCACCGGCGCAACGGCTACGGAAGAACCTCCAGCGGGCCTTTGCGCTTGCGGCGCTTCGGGTGCTTTCGGCGGATTGTTCTTAATATAAGTATCGGGAATTAATGAGCTTAACCCTTTGCCCAGTGCCTTTTTCATCATGACTGTTCTCCCGCGGCTGTTGCCGATGTTGCTTCCGGTTGTGCCGATGCAATCGGCGCAGAGGATTTATTAGGCTGCCCGAAACGCTGCAAAAACTCTTTAGATAAATCCATATAGGCTTTTGATCCGCGATTGTGCGGATCATAGAAAACAGCGGGCTTGCCAAAGCTCGGCGCCTCGGAAAGTTTCACCGCACGAGGAATCACCGTTTCAAACACCTTGTCTTTGAAATAGTTTCTAACTTCCTCGATAACTTGCTGAGTTAAGTTAGTTCGAAAATCCGCCATCGTCAAAATAACTCCGCCAACCTCAAGATTCGAATTCAAATTTTTTTGAACCAGTTGGTAGGTATTTAAAAGCTGTCCAAGCCCCTCCAAAGCATAGTACTCACACTGCAGAGGAATAATTACATAATCACTTGCTGTTAAAGAGTTTATGCTTATAAGCCCTAGCGATGGCGGACAATCAATAATGATAAAATCGTAATCCCCGCGAAATCCATCCAGCTTCTTTTTCAAAACAAATTCGCGCTCAGGAAAAGAAACAAGCTCAAGGTCCGCGGCGGCTAAATCAGTATTGGAAGGCAAAAGAAAAAGATTCTCAACGTCTGTCTTAACTACCATTTTTTCACCAGGAACATTATCCACAAGAAGTTGATAAGCTGTGAACTCAAGCCCGGTCTTTTCAATGCCGAGCCCGCTAGTAGCATTTCCCTGAGAGTCAAGATCAACCAACAAAACCCGCTGGCCGCTTTTTGCAGCAAGGGCAGAAAGGTTGACGGCTGAGGTTGTTTTTCCAACTCCGCCTTTTTGATTACAAAATGAAAATATCTTTGCAGCCATGACAAACCTCATATGTAATAGGTCCTAAAAATGTTTCACGTGAAACAAGCACTATCTTATGCATAGACAGAATAAATGCAACCAGATTATTTTTGGTAATTCACACATCTAAATAGCCTATAATAAACGACTTATAAAACAAGCATGAAATTGAGCCCGAGAGATAATTCGAGATATGAACAAAACAAGGCTGTTATTACGGCAGATTCGAACTAATTTTGTTTCACGTGAAACAACGGTCCGCTTAATTATTTAGCGGCCTCTCGGGCAAGCTTCTGGACGTAGATAGATATAAGAGAAATATCACAGTGAGAAATTCCCGGAATTCGCAAAGCTTGACCGATCGACTCAGGACGAATTTTTTTTAGCTTCTCGGCGCCTTCTTTGCTTATTCCGATTACTTTGGAATATTCGATTGTGTCGGGGATTTTTCTTTTTTCTTGTTGCTTAAATTTTTCCACTTCTTTTCTTTGGCGCTCAACATAGCCCTCGTACTTTATCAATGTTTCAACAATTTCTGTTTCTTCTTCATTTGTTTTAAATGAGTGCAACTTATTTATTTCAAAGTATTTATGATTTATTTCAGGCCGTCTTAAAATCTGTAAAAGGGTGTCGGTGCCATGTCGTTTTGTTTTAAGCGCTTTGATTTCAGTTTGAATGCGGTTCATTTTTTGTTCATGCTTTGCAATGGTTTCGTCGCTTACCAAGCCAAGTTCGCGGCCATGTTTGATCAACCGTTCATCCGCATTGTCTTGCCTTAACACCAGACGATGTTCTGCTCGGGAAGTAAACATACGGTAAGGCTCATTCGTCCCGCGCGTGACAAGATCATCAATTAAAACACCAATATAGGCTTCAGACCGGTCTAAAACAAAGGGCGGACGACCTTTTAATTTGCAGATAACATTCAGTCCCGCCATCAATCCTTGCGCGGCGGCTTCTTCATATCCCGAAGTGCAGTTAATTTGTCCGGCTAAAAAAAGATTTTTTATTTTTTTGGTTTCGAGTGAATGCCAAAGCTGGGTGGGCGGCGCGGCATCATACTCAATCGCGTACCCATAGCGAACGATTTTTGCGTTTTCTAATCCGCGAATCGAATGCACCATATTCTCCTGCACATCTTTGGGCAGGGAAGTCGAAAGGCCGTTCACATACACTTCGTCCGTGTCCAGGCCTTCCGGCTCCAAATAAATTTGATGTGAAATTTTATCGGCAAATCGCACCACTTTGTCTTCGATGGAGGGGCAATAGCGCGGACCGGTGCCGACAATGCGTCCGGCGTAAAGCGGGGAACGGTTTAAGTTGTCGCGTATCAACGCGTGCGTTTCCGCGCTTGTGTGCGTGAGATAACATGAAATTTGTTTTTGCGGAATATGGGTTGTCCGGAAAGAAAAAGGACGCGGGGGTTCGTCGCCTTTTTGTTCCTCGGTAACGCTCCAATCAATGCTTGGGTGCAAAAGACGCGGTGGCGTGCCGGTTTTAAAGCGCACAAGCTCAATTCCGTTTTTGCGCAAAGAATCAGAAAGTCCCACGGCAGGCGGCTCATCGCGGCGGCCACCTTCATAATTGGTTTCGCCGATGTGAATCAGCCCCTGCAAAAAAGTTCCGGTCGTTAAAATAACAGTGCGGCTTAAAATAATTTCGCCGTCGCCGGTTTGAATACCATAACAAACGCCGTCCTTGACCAGAAGATTTACACCCATGCCCTTTTTTAAATCAATGTTGGGCGTTGTCTTCAAAGCGCGCTGCATATATTCGGAATAAAGTTTTTTATCGGCTTGCGCGCGGGGAGCCCACACCGCGGGACCCTTCGAGCGGTTCAGCATGCGGAATTGAATGCCGGTGGCATCCGTGGCGAGTCCCATTTCACCGCCGAGCGCGTCGATTTCGCGCACCATATGGCCCTTGGCAAGCCCGCCAATCGCGGGATTACAGGACATGCGCCCGATGGATTCAATATCCATCGTAAGAACACAAACGGGAAATCCGGCGCGGGCAATGGAAAGAGAGGCTTCAATGCCGGCATGTCCGGCGCCGACAACGACGGCTGCGTATTCTTTGGTTGAATTCATGTTTCTACGGCTGAGCCGTTAAGGCCGCATTCTCATTTAATTTTTGTGATGCGGCAAAAGCACAAACGGCTTCGCCGTTTACTCTACTAATTGTCTCGGTCTTCGGGATGAAGTTCCGTTTGAATGCGGTTAATAAAAACCTGCTGAAGCATGGAAAAAAGATTCTGAAAAATCCAGTACAGTACCAATCCCGAGGGAAAAGACCAGCAAATGAACCCGAAGAAAAAAGGCATGATATTCATAATCATTTGCTGTTCGGGCATGGACATCGTTTGCGGCATCATTTTTTGATAGCCGATTTGCGAAGCAACCATCAAAAAAGGAAGAATGTTAAGCCACTCGCCCAAAAACGGAATTTTAAACGGAAGCTGCATAAATTGATCTTGTGCGGAAAGATCCTGAATCCAAAAAATAAACGGCGCGCCATGCAGTTCGATCGCTTCCGGAAGCAGGCGGAACATTCCGATTAAAATCGGCAACTGGATTAACATCGGCAAACATCCTGATATCGGGTTCACCTTGTTGCGCTTATAAAGCTCCATGATTTCTTTTTGCGCGCGCTGCGGATCCTTTTTATATTTTTCCTGAATCGCTTTTTGCTTGGGCGATAAAAGCTGCATTTTTTTCATCGACTTTGAGCTAATCAATGTCAGCGGAGCAAAAACGAGCTTGATTAAAAAGGTTAAAAGCAAAATGTCCCAGCCGAAGTTATAGGTAAACTGATGCAAAAACTTTAAAATCAAAAGCAGCCAAACTTTTGGCGCGCCAAAAAAACCGCGCGAAAGCACTGCCTGAAAACCGTCTTCAAAGCTCTTAAGCGTTTCATAGCGCTGCGGGCCGGCATAAATTTTAAACCGGACGGTTTCCCGCGAGCCGGGAGCAACGGTTAGCGGATCAAGATGGTTAGACATCATCACTTTTCCGTCTCTCGCTTCGGCACGGGTCGAAATAATTTTTTGATCGGGGCGGACAATCAAAGCGAAATAGCTTTTAACAAGCGCCGTCCATGCCGCGGGCTCGGAAACCCAAAAACCTTTTTTTTCGATTTTTCCAGTATTCGCTGTTTTTAGCCCATTCGCAAAAACCATGGCATCAAAATATTCTCCGGGTTTGGGGTGTCCGCCAAGTGCGTGATAATCAGCGCCGTAAATAAACTCGAGCGGATATGTTTTTTCGCGGGCAGAAAGATTTTCAATATCGATGCTGAGCTGAAGCGCGGGAGCGTCGGAAGAAAGCTGAAATTTTTTTGTCAGGCGAAAAGCGCCCGGCTCTTCATAGGCATAAACTGCTTCGTTTTCCGTTTTGCTCATGAGCTTAAAAGTAGAATGCGTTAAATGTTCTGCCTGCCCGCGAATTGCGACAGAAAAAATCCCGGGCAAATCCATGTCTCCCTGAAAGAAAGTGGTTTGCGTTAAATGTTCTCGTTTGGACTCACCCTTAAACTCAAGCTGTGTGAGGGTTGCGCCGCGGTCGGAAAACTCAGCGAGCATGGTTTTGGTTTCTAATTTAAAAAGCGCCGCGGCGGAGGTTGGCAGCACTTCCGCTTTTTTTGCTGAAAAAGCACCGGCTTCTTCGGTTGCTTCAGCGGGAACGGAAGCTTTTTCAGAAAAAGCGGGCTTCGCTTCTTCTGCCGCTGGAGCTGGGGCCTGCGGCGGTTTAACTAAAGCAAAATAGGTAAACAACACCAGCGCGGAAAGGGCGATGGCAAAAAAATAATTTTTTTCAAATGGCTGGTTTTGATTCACTTTTTTCTCGATAGTTAAAAATTATTTCCAACAAATCCTGCTCGAGCTCCTGATAAGAAATTTTTTTATCTACATGTCTTGCGATTAATACGCAGGCGGTTTGCTCAGGAAGAATGCCGTATTTTTTTCTGAAAGCCTCTCGAAGCTGCCGTCGCATTCGATTTCTCGCAACCGCACGCTTTGATTTTTTGCGGCTGATCACCACCGCGAGAAAGGGCCCTTTCTCGTTTAAAAGAGGGCTTACTTTTTCGGATGGAATAAGGCGAGCTAAAAGATGTTTTCCGCGAAACAATAATCCGTGGTCTAAAACACAGCGGATCTGCTCATCTTTGCGTAAACGCAATGTTGGCTGAGCTTCGCCCTCTGTGTGATGGATCAAGCGGTTGTTAAACGTTTACGCCCTTTTTTCCGGCGTCGCGCGAGCGTTTTGCGTCCGTCTTTTGTGCTCTTCTTCTTGAGAAAGCCGTGCTTTCTTTTTCTGCGCCGTTTTTTCGGCTGATATGTCCGTTTCACCCGATCCTCCTAGATATAAAATCAAAAACGAACCCGCTTGATCAACAAGGTGATTTCTGTGGGTTCGCGCCGCGGATTATAACAAAACATACCCGAATATCCAGCCTTTTTGTTCCGCAGCAGAAAGAACACGTGTTTTTTAATTATTTTTTTGGACATTTGTCTTTGTTTTTAGGTAGAATGCGCACCTTGATTTTATTAACTTTTGCCTGTTGATAAGTTGTTTATAGTTTGTTTCTTCTATACCTACACTTATCCACAGGTTATTAAAAAGCTGTTTATAACACTCATGTCAGCACCGCAAACAGAATCATCGGCCTTGGTTTGGGACAAGGTTTGCGCTTGTCTTAAGCGAGAGCTAAGTGAAAGATCCTTTCAAACCTGGTTTGGCCCCATTTCAATCAGCTCCCTCGAAGGCGCATCTGTCGCCCTGGCTGTTCCCGACAGTTATTACGGAAAATGGCTTTATGAACACTATCAAAACCTGATTGAAAGCTCTTTTCAGGATGTTTTGGGTAAAAAAATGACTGTCTCCTATCTTGTTGTAGAGAAAGCACTTATACAAGAAAAGGGCCCTTCTTTACAGCCTGCTTCCGCGGCATCGGCACGGATTGATGGAATGAATCCTAACTATACCTTTGATTCTTTTGTGATTGGTCCCGGAAATCGCTTTGCTCACGCTGCTGCCACCGCTGTAAGTGATGCTCCTGCAAAGAATTACAACCCTTTGTTTGTTTATGGTCGCGCAGGGTTGGGAAAAACCCACTTATTGCAATCAATCGCGAACGAAGTTAAAAATAAAAATCCACGCTTTAACGTTCTTTATATGTCAAGCGAGAAGTTTGTAAATCAACTTATAACATCAATTCAAACAAAAAAAACAGGTGAGTTTCGGGCGCGCTATAGAAATTGCGATCTTCTTCTTATTGATGATATTCACTTTATTGCGGATAAAGAAGCAACTCAGGAAGAGTTTTTTCACACTTTCAATACTCTCTATGATGCGCATAAACAAATTGTTGTTTCAAGTGATCGTCCGCCAAAAGAAATTCCCGGGCTTGAAGAGAGGCTTGTTAGCCGTTTTGCGTGGGGCCTTGTCACAGATATTCAGCCGCCGGACTTTGAAACGCGCGTCGCGATTTTAAAGAAAAAAATAGAAAAGGAAACGGTCGCGGTTCCGGACGATGTTGCTTATTTTATTGCGTCTAAAATTAAATCCAATATTCGGGAGCTGGAGGGCGCGCTTATTCGCGTTGTTGCTTATTGCACGCTGACGGGAGCGATTTTAGATGTTAAACTTGCCGAATCCGTTTTAAAAGATTCCTTTCATGAAGAGTCTCAAAAGTTTTCTATAGAGGAAGTTCAAAAGGTGGTGGCGGAGTATTTTCATATTCATGTTGCGGATTTGCGTTCAAAAACACGGACGCGTTCGGTTGTAAAACCAAGACAGTATGCGATGTTTCTTATTCGTGATATGACAAAGTATTCTCTTCCTGAAATTGGTGATTTTTTTGGGGGAAGAGATCACACAACCGTGCTTCATGCCTGTAAAACAGTAACAAATGAGCGGTTAAAAGATCCGGAAATTGCTAAAATGTTAGAGACGCTTAAGAATATGTTGAAGAAATCTTAAGTTATGAACAGCTTTCTTTTATTGAAAAAGGTTACTGTTAAAAGGGTTATTGTGGTTTTCCACATTTCCACAACCCCTATTACAACGACTACTTCTTTATATAAAAATTTAGATAGGAGCAGAAGATAGTAAATGGATATACGCATCGATAAAAACGAATTATTGTCGAAAATTTCTTTAGGGGTGAATATCAGTTCTTCAAAAGCGACAACCCTTCCTATTTTAAGCAACCTCCTACTTGAAACTAAAAAAAATAAACTTCAAATTATTGCCACAGATATGGAAGTAGGTGTTTTAACTTCTTGTAGTGCTGAAATTAAAGAAGAAGGAAGTGTGACGGCGCCGGCAAGAAAATTTTATGACATCGTGAAAGAATTATCCGACGGAGATGTGGAGATTCAAGTATCAAAAAACCACACCGTTCAAATTAAATCCGGCAAATCCGTTTTCAAAGTGATGGGAATGGATAAAGAAGATTATCCGCAGCTTCCGGAGCCGTCACTTGAAAACGCGATTGAAATGGAACAAAACACACTTAAAGAAGCGCTCCAACTTACTTCTTTTGCCGTTTCACGCGATGAAACAAGATATGTTTTAAATGGCATTTTAGTTTCATTTAAATCAGATATTTTTCGATGTGTTGCCACAGACGGAAGACGACTTGCATATTATGAGAAAAAACTTCCGAGTAAAATAAAAAAAGATATTGAAATTATTATTCCGAGTAAAGCCGTTCATGAATTATCTAAACTTTTAGGGTGGGACGGAACCGTTCAAATTTCTGTTTTTCAAAACAAAGTTGTTTTTTGTGTCGCGAATACTTTTTTAAGCGCCACTCTTATTGAAGGTAAATTTCCTAATTACGAGCAGGTGATTCCAAAAGGAAAAGGAACCACCGCTGAAATTAACAGAAATGAATTATTGCAATGCTTGCGTCGTGCCGCGCTTTTAACATCGACCGAAGCACCGGCTGTAAAAGTTGATTTTTTAAAAGGGCGCGTCATGATTACCGCGCGCACACCGAATTTAGGCGAAGCAAAAGAAGAAGCGGTTAGCCGGCACGAAGGCAAAGAAATGACAATCGGATTCAACCCTGATTATTTAATGGATGTTTTAAAAAATTTAGAAACGGATAATATTGTTTTTACTTTGAGTGATGCGGATAAGCCCGGTGTTGTGGAAGGCAAAGAAGGCTATCTTTACGTTATTATGCCGATGCAAATACACTGACATGTTTTCCTCTGTGCCGAAGGCACAACCGGAGACGATGTAGATGGAAGAAATGAAGGGGCTTGTCGGGCGGGTTTTGGCAGGGATGGTGGACCCTGGGTCGCCGCAAAACAAACTATCGCAGGAATGGGAAAAAGTAGCGGGAAAAAAAATCGCCGCCTTCTCCAGACCGTTTGTTTCGAAAAAGAAAATTTTGTACGTCGAAGTTTCAGACGGGGGATATGCGTTTGAGATTCGGCAAAAATACCAAGCGTCGCTTTTAAAGCGGGCGCAGGCATTGCTCGGCGAAGAAAATATTTTAGATATTAGAATCATTGTTCGTCCTTAACTGAAAAAGGAAAATCGAAATGGCTAAAAAAGACGCAGGAACCGCAACGTACGATTCATCCAACATCCAGGTATTAGAGGGCGTCGCGGCAGTCCGCAAGCGTCCGGCGATGTATATTGGGGACACCACTGCGCGCGGACTCCATCACATTGTTTATGAGGTTGTCGACAACTCCGTTGACGAAGCTTTGGCCGGACACGCCACGAAGGTGGATGTGATCATTCAAAACGACGGAAGCGTCAGCGTTGCCGATGACGGCCGCGGCATTCCGGTGGACATGCACAAAACGCAGAAAAAATCCGCGCTCGAAGTGGTTATGACCACGCTTCACGCGGGCGGAAAATTCGATTCGAATACTTATAAAGTTTCAGGCGGATTACACGGCGTGGGTGTTTCTTGTACCAACGCGCTTTCTGAGTGGCTCGAAGTCGAAGTGTTCCGCGACGGCAACGCGTATTTCCAAAAATATAAACAGGGCAAGCCCGTTACACCGGTAGAAAAAAAAGGTAAATCCGCGAAACGCGGAACAACGGTGACGTTTTTTCCCGACAAAGAAATTTTCAGCACGCTTGATTTTAGCTTTGATGTACTAGCCAAGCGTTTGCGCGAACTCGCTTTCTTAAACAAAGGTATAAAAATTACCCTGCGTGATGAACGCGTTGAAAAAGGAACGCGCGAAGAAATTTTTTCTTACAAGGGCGGAATCGCCGAGTTTATTAAGTACATCAATCGCAACAAGGCGGCGATTCATCCCAAGATTTTTTATGTTGAGCGCGAAAAAGACGGTGTGGGCGTTGAAATCGCTTTTCAGTACAACGACAGCTATAGCGAAGAAGTGATGGCTTTCGCTAACAACATTAATACACATGAAGGCGGAACCCATCTTTCCGGTTTTCGCACCGCGTTAACACGCGCGACCAACCAGTACGCGAAAAACAAAAATCTTTTGAAGGGCCTTGAGGGCGGATTAACCGGCCAAGATTTAACCGAAGGCTTAGCTGCAATTGTCAGCGTGAAAATTCCCCAGCCTCAGTTTGAAGGGCAAACTAAAACAAAACTCGGCAACAGCGAAGCGGAAGGAATTGTTTATTCCGTAACGTATGACGCTCTCAACGCGTTCTATGATGAGAATCCGAGTTCCGCGAATAAGATTGTGGACAAAGCTTTGCTTGCATTGCAGGCACGCGAAGCCGCGCGCAAAGCACGCGAGCTGACCCGCCGCAAAGGCGCGCTCGAGTCCGCGTCGCTACCGGGAAAACTGGCGGATTGTTCCGACCGTGATCCCGCGAACTGCGAAGTTTATCTGGTTGAAGGTGATTCGGCCGGCGGCTCCGCGAAACAGGGGCGTGACCGCCGCTTCCAAGCGATTTTACCGCTCCGCGGAAAAATCATTAACGTTGAAAAAGCGCGTTTGGACAAAGTTTTATCCAACGAGGAAATTCGCACCATCATTACCGCGGTGGGCACCGGCATCGAGGCCGATTTCAATCTGGAAAAATTGCGCTACCACAAAATTATTCTGATGTGCGATGCCGACGTGGACGGGAGCCACATCCGCACTTTGCTTTTAACTTTCTTTTACCGCCAAATGAAGCCGCTGCTTGAAGCTGGGCACATGTACATCGCGCAGCCGCCGCTTTATAAAGTGAAGCGCAGCAAACGCGAAGAGTATGTTCAGTCCGAAGGCAAAATGAACGAAATTCTTTTAGATCTCGGCAGCGACGGAATCTCGATTCAGTACGGAAAAAAGAAAACCACGGACAAGGAAGTGAAAGAGCTGGCGCAGACGCTGCAAGTTTTGGCCGATATCGAGCGCGCGCTTTTTGAAAAAGGAGTTTTGCTGACAGATTATCTCGCGCAGCGCGGTAAGAAAACAGAATTTCCGCTACATCTCGTGGATGTTTTGGAAGATGGCAGCCGGCATTATTTCGCGGATGAAGACGAAGTCGAAAAGTTCGTAAAAAAGTTCGAGAAAAAACAATCCTCCGAAGCTTCCGCCGAAGGAGCTGAGCCGGTTAAAGAAATTGAACCGTACGAAGTAGTTCATATTCTCGAAGGCAAAGAACTCGAAAAAATCGAAAAGAAACTTCAGAAAAATGGCTTTGAAATCAAAAACTTTTTTGAAGACGAAGATGTTTCCTATGAGCTTGATTGCGGCGGGAAAAATGTTTTCATGTTGCATTCGCTGCGCGACGCGCTTGAAAAAATCAAACTGAACGGCAAAGAGGGCATGACGATCCAGCGCTACAAAGGTTTGGGAGAAATGAACCCCGACCAGCTTTGGGAAACCACGATGGATCCCGCGAAGCGCACGCTGGTTCAGGTTAAGCTCGATGACGCCATGGCCGCCGACGAAATGTTTACGGTTTTGATGGGTGATCAGGTTGAGCCGCGCCGCAAGTTTATTGAAAAGAACGCGCGTATGGTTCGGAACTTAGACATTTAAGGCTCTGAGCGCACAGCGCTCAACCGCCGACGAGCAACACTATTTTTAAAGAATAAAGCAGAGGGTACAAAGAATGGCTGACGAAAAGAATCTTTACGCGATGAATGAAAAAATCATTCCGATTGCAATCGAAGATGAAATGAAAAAATCGTACATCGATTATTCGATGTCGGTTATCGTGGGCCGTGCTTTGCCTGACGTCCGTGACGGACTCAAGCCGGTGCATCGCCGCATTTTGTTCGCGATGAACGAACTGGGCTTTGCCTATAACAAACCTTATAAAAAATCCGCGCGTATTGTGGGTGAAGTGCTCGGTAAATTTCACCCCCATGGCGATACCGCCGTCTATGACACGCTTGTGCGTATGGTGCAGGACTTTTCTCTTCGTTATCCATTGATTGACGGACAGGGAAACTTCGGGTCCATCGACGGCGACCGCGCCGCGGCGATGCGTTATACCGAAGCGCGTTTGGCGCAAGTCTCTAACGAGCTTTTGGAAGACATCGACAAGAACACCGTTGATTTTGTTCCGAACTTTGACGAATCGCTGAAGGAGCCAACCGTGCTTCCTTCCCGTATTCCGAATTTGCTTGTGAACGGCTCCGCCGGTATTGCGGTGGGTATGGCAACGAACATTCCGCCGCATAATTTAAACGAAGTGGTCAGCGGTATTTTAGCGACCATCGAAAACCCCGATATCACCATTAAAGATTTGATGAAGCATGTGAAAGGGCCGGACTTTCCGACCGCGGGAACGATTATGGGCCGGGACGGAATTCGCTCGGCTTATGAAACAGGTCGCGGCAAAGTTTTGATCCGCGCGAAGGCTGTGATTGAATCAGGCCCCAAAAAAGAAGCCATCGTTATCACCGAAATTCCGTATCAGGTCAATAAAACCAATTTGATCGAATCGATCGTCGGTCTTGTTGAATCCAAAAAAGTCGAAGGCATTTCCGATATTCGCGATGAATCCGACCGTGACGGAATGCGCGTTGTTATCGAGCTGAAGCGTGACGCGAACGCTCAGGTTGTTTTGAATCAGCTGTATAAACATACCCAAATGCAGCAGACGTTCGGCATTATTATGCTTTCGCTCGTGAAAGGGCAGCCGCGCGTTCTGAACTTGAAACAAATGATCGAATACTTCATTGATTTTCGCGTTGAAGTGATCATGAAGCGCACGAAGTTTGATCTTGAGAAAGCGGAAAAACGCGCCCATATCTTAGAGGGTTTGAAAATCGCGGTAGATAACATCGACAAGATTATCAAGATCATCCGCGGCGCGAAAAACCCGGAAGATGCGAAAAATGAATTGATCAAACAATTCAAGCTCTCGGTGCTTCAGGCGCAGGCGATCTTAGAGTTGCAGCTCCAAAGATTAACCCAGCTTGAGCGGCATAAGATCGACGAAGAATACGCCGAGCTTCTCAAGAAAATCAGCGAATTGAAATCTATTTTGAAGAGCCGTCAAAAAGTTCTTCATATAATCAGCGAAGAATCCAAAGAGCTTGTTAAGAAAACCGGCGATGAGCGGCGCACGCAAATTGTGGCCGCGGAAAAAGAAATCGACATCGAAGATTTGATTGTTGAAGAAGATGTTGTGATCACGCTTTCGCACGCAGGCTACATCAAGCGCATTCCGGTTTCCTCTTACCGCAAGCAGAATCGCGGCGGCTCCGGCGTGAACGCGGCTGGCATGAAAGACGACGATGATTTCATCGAGCATTTGTTCCTTTGTTCAACGCATGAAACTATTTTGTTCTTCACTAACACGGGCCGTGTTTATTGGCGCAAGGCTTATGACATTCCGCAGGCCTCCCGTATCGCGAAGGGTAAATCCATCGCGAATGTGTTGGCGCTGAATCCAACCGAAAAGATTCAAAGCTTCCTCAAGGTGAAAGAGTTTGATGATAAACGCTTTGTGGTCATGATTACGAAGAACGGTATTATCAAGAAGACGCGCCTTGTGCATTATTCACGTCCGCGCGCGGGCGGCGTGCAGGCGATTACGCTGCGCGACAAAGACGAGCTTGTTTCGTGCATGATTACCACCGGCGAAGACACGATTTTTATCGCGTCCCGCGAAGGTATGGCGATTCAGTTTAGCGAAAAAGACGCGCGTGAATTAGGCCGCACGGCATCCGGCGTGATGGGAATGCGCCTCGATAAAAAAGATTACGTGATCGCGGCTGAATTAACACAGCCCGAATCAACCGCGCTGACAGTTACCGAATCCGGTTACGGCAAGAAAACGTATTACAAAGAATACCGTCTTCAATCCCGCGGCGGCAAAGGTGTCATCAACGCTAATGTCACCGATAAAAACGGCAAAGTCGTGAATGTCATTACCGTAACCGAAGACGATGAAATTATCGTCATGACGGATAAGGGCATGGTTGTTCGCAGCGCGGTAAATCAGATCCGCACAACAAGCCGCAATACTCAGGGCGTGCGTATTATCCGCCTGAAAGACGGCCATAAAGTTGTTTCCGCTGCGCGCGTGGTTGCCGGCGAAGATGACGGCGAAGCTGAGCTTGATCTGACAAAATAATTTGTTCTGCGCCTGCGGCGCAACCATGGGGGCTTTTTATTTTAGCTCCGGGCTTTGCTCGACCGCGGAAAAGCAATCTTAAACAGGAAAAGTTTGAATGTTAGATTTAAAAAAATTACGCGAAACACCGAATATTTTTAAAACGGGCGTTGCCGCGCTGAAATATTTTGGCTCTGCGGATTCGCCGCAACCACGGAGCACATATGCTTGATTTGAAAAAACTCCGAGAAGCCCCTGATATCTACAAGGCAGGCGTTGCTTCCAAGTCTCCGAAAGCCGCGGAGATGATCGATCAAATTCTTGAGTTGGATAAGGATCGCCGCAAATGGGTGGCCGAGGTGGAGGCTTTGAAAGCGGAGCGAAATAAGGCCAACGACCAAATTGCTGCCGCAAAGCGCTCCGGACAGCCCGCCGATGCGATTTTGACGGCGATGAAAGAGGCGTCCCAGAAAATCAAGGAATTTGATCAAAAAGTGGGTGATGTTGACGCTAAAATAGGCTCAATCTTGTCCAATATCCCAAATATACCTCATAAAGACGTCCCGGTGGCACCTGGTGCAACTGGTAATAAAGTAGTTAAAACCTGGGGCGAGCCTAAAAAACTTGGCTTTGAAGGCAAAGACCATCTTGATTTGGGCAATGTCCTCGGCTGGATTTCGATGGAAACCGGCGCAAAAATTACCGGTGCCGGATTTCCGGTTTATTTTGGCGAAGGCGCGCGCCTTCAGCGCGCTTTGATTAATTTCATGCTCGATATGCATACACAAAAGCATGGGTACAAAGAAGCCTGGTCGCCCGCGATTGTAAACCGCGCGTCGATGATCGGCACGGGACAGGTTCCAAAAATGGAAGAAGATATGTATTCGCTGTATGAACCCGAGTCCGAAAAAAAGCACGGCGATTTTTTTCTGATTCCGACCGCTGAAGTTCCGATTACCAATTTTTTCCGCGACGATACTTTAACCGAAGAGCAGCTGCCGGTTTTGATGACAGGCTACACGCCTTGCTTCCGCCGCGAAGCGGGAACTTACGGAAAAGATACGCGCGGGCTTTCACGCGTGCATCAATTTGATAAAGTCGAGCTTGTAAAAATCGCGCACCCGGACAATTCGGAGGAAGAGCTTGAAACTTTGCTGGCGAACGCGGAAGCCGTGTTGCAGGCGCTCGAATTGCCGTACCGTGTTTTGCTTTTGGGAAGCGGGGACATGAGTTTTTCTGCGGCAAAATGTTATGACCTTGAAGTTTGGGCGCCCGTAAGCCAAAAATGGTTTGAAGTTTCCAGCTGCAGTTTGTTTGGCGATTTTCAGGCGCGTCGAGCGAACATCCGCTTTCGGCGCAAAGAAAATAACAAAATTGATTTTTGCCATACCTTAAACGGTTCGGGCTTGGCTTTGCCGCGCATTGTGATCGCGCTGCTTGAAAATTTTCAAACCGCCGAAGGTAAGATCAATTTTCCCAAGGCATTGAGCAAGTATCTATCTTAATTCTTGCCACGGCAAAAACATTTTTATAAGCTAGCGCTTCGTCAAAGCTGAAATGACGCGCGCGTCATTTAAAATAATACACAGCGCTGTGCCGAATCTGCTTAAAGAATAAATAGTGATTCGGCCTAACGTTTCGTTTTTCGCGGAGGGGTCGCATAGCCCGGCTTAGTGCGGCGGTTTGCTAAACCGCTGTGGCTCGCAAGAGCTACCGGGGGTTCAAATCCCCCCCCCTCCGCAGTTTTATTTCCGCTCTGTGCGCATTGCGCACAACCGCTCCGGTTCCGCAAGATCAAACTGCCCTATTGTGCTTGTCCCACACCCGCCCGGTGCGCGCACAACAATCCTCACCGTTTTTAGGAAGCATTATAAAGCGGCGGGGGGTTGCCCCCTTGAAATCTTGCAAAAATCACACTCATGTAATATACTGAGTTACATGAAAGATAAAGACAACCATTCTGGCCCAGAGGGCACACACCAAAGTCATGCTGGTTCGCATGACGTTTTTGATAACGTCGAGATGTTCATAGAAAAATTCGACGGAGCAGAGCGGGATGAATGGCAAAAACCAGACGAAGTTATTAAGTCGTTTAATCTTCCCGATGATGCTGTGGTAGTCGAAGTTGGCGCTGGTACAGGATACTTTGCGGTTCGATTGGCTCCGCAGGTAAAAAACGGAAAGGTCATCTGCTACGACCAATCCGCTAAAATGATTTCATATCTTGGAAATCGCGTGAGCGAACTGGGGCTAACGAATGTTGATGCTCGCAGCACTGGACCAGACGGCGGTCTGGAATTGGAGGAAAAAGCCAATCTCATATTTTCTGTCGATGTCTATCACCATCTAAACGACCGCGTTGCCTACTTCTCAAAAATTGCACAATATCTCAAGCCCGGCGGCGCTCTCGTCGTGATTGACCGAACAGAGGAGAAGGTAGAAGGGCAACCCACGGGGCATCGAGTGCCTAAAGAGAAAATTATAGAAGAGATGAAGGAGGCCGGTTTTGAATTGGCTACTGATTTCGATTTTTTGTTACCTGTTCAATATTATTTGGCATTTAAACGAGCCGCATAAGCATGTATGAAAAAGAGCACTAAATTTTCAGATGTGCTTCACATTCTCCTGCACATGGCTGGGTCCAGAAATCCAGCTAGATCGGAGACATTGGCAAAATCCGCGCAGACAAACCCTGTGGTGGTTCGCAGGATAATGGCTGGGCTTCGAGAACGAGGCTTTGTACAGTCAGAAAAAGGCCATGGTGGCGGGTGGTCGCTTTCGTGCGATCTAAAAAAAGTCACGCTGTACGATGTGTATGACTCAATCGGCGCACCGACAATGCTTGCACTTGGGAATCGCGCCGAATCCTCAAAGTGTCTTGTTGAGAAAGCCGTGAATACTGCCACGGGTCATGCTTTTCGTGAAGCCGAGAGTCTATTGATTGCAAATTTTCGCAACACAACATTGGCAGACGTACACAGTATTATTAAAAAATACCCACGCGGCCATGCCAAAAGAAAATAACAATTATTTGATGTCATCATTGTCGGCGGAAGCTATGCGATTCTTGTGAGGTGAAAACATTGTGAGGAGCGAGTGGCCGACCTGAAGTGATCGGCGCGACTAGCTCGAATTTCGTTCAATAGCGCTCCATTCCAGGTCTCTCCTCGAGCAATATTTTCACACAAGCACCTGCAGGGGTTTTCAGTTATAATTTTGCTCGTCGCGGAGAGGTGGCAGAGCGGTTGAATGCGGCAGTCTTGAAAACTGTTATACCCGCAAGGGTATCGGGGGTTCGAATCCCTCCCTCTCCGTTCTTAAAGATGCCGGCGATGGCGGCGTTACGCTCCTTCAAATTTTTTCAACGCACATTTTCAGTGCGCCTCAAAAATTTTCGGTCGCAAGCCTTGCCCTCACCGGCATCTTTAAGAACGAGGCTTGAAGGGATTCGAAGCAAGCCCGCGCCGACCTTATGGGAGGAAAAGCGTTTCGAGCAAAATAAGTCGAACGCGTCAGCGGGCGGGTGGGGCTGCGCAGCGAGCTGCTGCGAGCGAAGTAGCCGAATCCCTTCAATTGAAAATTAAAAGCAAACGAGAGAGAATGCATGAGGGGGGTTAATCCCTCTTATTGCTCTATCTATTTATAAAAAGAAAAACCCAACATACATAAAATGACCGACAAGCCCGAAGAAAAAATCGAAAATGGTGTCCAACCTCTTGACGCGCTACTGACCTCGCTTAATATCAAAAACAGTGATCTTGTTGCGCAATCTTCCGAGCAGCTTTCGCATAAAGTCGTGGCGAAGGCCCGCAAAGGGCGCCGCCTCACGATTAACGCAAAGCATAAAATCTTGAATGCGCTGAATGCATTTCAAAAAGAAAAAACCTATAAACTGCCCGATTTGTTCAACTACTAATACCAAGGACATGATGAAAAAAATTATTTTGCTCGCTGCCCTTTTTTTAATTCCCGCTTCCGCGCAGGCGTTAGATTGGGCGGGGATGCTTAAAAAGGTGTCGACATCTCAGCCCGCAACAGGGGACTCCAAAATCGCAAACGGTCTCAAAGAAGCTTTGCGTGTGGGGGCTGAAAAAGCGGTTGCGATTACCGGTAAACAGGACGGCTACTTCAAAAACGAAGCGATTAAAATTCTTTTGCCTGAAAGACTGCGCGCCATGGAAGGCGCTTTGCGTAAAGTGGGGCTGGGCGGACAAATAGATCAGCTTGTTTTGAGCATGAACCGCGCCGCGGAAGCTGCCGCACCGCAGGCTAAAAGCATTTTTGTGAAAGCGATTTCCGAAATGACATTCGATGATGTTCAGAAAATTTACCAAGGCGGCGACACGGCAGCGACGCAGTATTTTCAAACCAAAACTTCTCCCGAGCTGACCCGGCTTTTTAAACCCGCGGTTACCCAAAGCATGGCCGAGTACAATGTTTCCAAAATGTATCAGGGGGTTGCCGGAAAATATAACGCGTTGCCCGCAGCAAAACTTTTCCCCGCGCCGGAAGTGGAAGACTACGTTGTGAAACAGTCTTTGAGCGGTCTCTTTAAAGTTTTGGGCGATCAGGAAAAAGCGATTCGCAAAGATCCCGCCGCGCGTGTTACCCAGCTTTTAAAGGATGTTTTTTCTCAAGCAAAATGATCAGACTTTTGATCGTGCCGCTTTTTGTTTTTTTGCTTTGGCCCGCCTTGCTTCAGGCAGAGGAAAAAACCGGCGGGTACTTTCGTAAAGCAAAGCCTCCGGGCATTTTTGAGCGAATGAAAGAGAGCCTAAAGGAACCTTTCATTAAAAAGAAAAAAATTCAGCATCCTTATATCCGGCAAATCGATTAAATCCGTCCATCCGAAAGAATCAAACGTTCAACCTCAATTGATTTACAGCGCAACCGGCATTCGCTATACTCTGAATCTCTTGAAATTTTTTTATGCGCTTCAGCAGACAGCTTGTTATTTCTGTGCCCGCGACAGTTGTTTGCCCGGAAGCCTTTTAGTCAAAGGCTGAACGGATGATAAAACCGAATTTTCCGCAGGCGCTTTTCCGCGGGCAACCCGAAAAAAAGTGGAGCTTCGTTTTTCACGAAGTTTCCGCGGAGGCACGAGCCGCTTTTTCCGCTGACCTTGCCAAAAAATATGCTTTTTCCGAAGATGAGTGCGGCGAGGTTTTAAAAAACATACCCGTTTTGTTTTTGAGCGGGCTTGTGGAAGCCACGGCACAGCAATTTATCCGGCAATGGACACTTCCGGGCGTCAAGGTTGCCTTAACGGAAGATGAGGCTGTTAAACAAAAATGCTTTCAAATCATTTGGCCTGAAGCCGCCCCTTCTCCGGATGTTGCACTGGGGAAAATCAAATCAGAAAAATACACTTCGTCACTTGACTCCGCGCCTGATTATAAAAACAGTGACCGGGGAATTAAATTTTTAATTCAAAAGCTTGAAAGACGTGCGGCCGAACCCAAAACCGAAGCCCCTAAAGAAAATTTATCCGGCACCCCCGCGATAACGCCTCTGCCTAATCAGAAACCAATCGTGCCGCAGGTTGTTGCGGCAAGCAGCGCGCCTTTGGAGAAGCCTGTTTCGGCCGAAACGATGCAGGCGCTCAAAGACGAACTGCAGAAGCAGTTGGAAGCGAACGAAAAACAAAAACAGATTATCGAAGCACAGGCGGCACAGCTCATAGATAAACAGGCGGAGCTTGAGCGCCTTCAGTCCCAAAAAGCAGAATCAGAAAAGCCTCCGGGTGAAGATGCTGCGGCTAAGCAGAAACTGGAAGAATTGGAAAGCGAATCAGCCCGCCTAAAACAAGAAATACAAAAAAATAGCGAGCTTTCCGCGCAAAAAGAAAGTTTTATGCGCAAAAATTTCGAAGAGCTGGAAAAAAATCTTGCAGCCGCGGAAGCCTCCAAAGTTGACATCCAAAAAGAAGCAGAAAGAAATTTGAAAGAGGCTCTTGAGGCGAAGGCCTGCGCGGAAGCGAAGCTGCAAGAACTTGAAAATGAAGCGCTCCAAAAACAAACTTCGCAGGCCTCATCCGAAATAAACGAGTCGGACGAGGGCTTGCAAGAGCAGGAAGAGGCAAAAACGAAACCCCTTCCTCCCGCGGCCCCGATTAAATCTTTGCTGAAGCAGGCGCTTCAAAAAAACAGTCAGAGCTCACCAGCCCCGATGAAATCTGTCGCGATTGAAAAAAGCCAAAATGATTTTAAAGAGAAACAAGCGGAGCTTGAGCAAGCCCTTGAGGCAGAAAAAGCTAAAGCTGCGGAAGCAGAAAAAAAATATACCCAAGCACTGGAAGATTTTAATGTGCAAAAGGAAGCGTGGCAGGAAGAAGCTAAACAGCTTGGGTTACGTAACCAAGTATTAGTAGAAAAAATGGAAAAGGAAGCGGAGGCTTTGCGAGACAGCGCGCAAGAGCTGAAAAAAAGGGCTATTTTAGCGGAAGAGGCTATGCGCAAGGCTGAACAGAGCGCAGAGGAGACAGCCCTGCGAATGAAGCAAATGACCGAGCAAGACCGCACTCCGGGTTTTGAGCAAGCGCTTGAAGCGGAGCGGTTGAGTCATGCTGATACGGAAAAAAAGTATACCGCAATGCAAGAAGAGCTTCGCTCGCAAGAAGCGAAACGGCAGGAAGAAGTTAAAGAGCTGAACCTGCGCAATCAAAAGCTGTTGGATAAATTCGAAGAGGAAAGCAATCTTTTAAAAACAAAAATAGAAGAATTGGAAAAAAGCTTGTCTTCAGCGGAAGCCATTAACCGCGAAGCCGGACAACGGCTGGAACAAGCACTGGAAGAAGAGCGCTTTAAGACAAAAGAAGCGGAGAAAAAAAACACCGAACTTTTAGAAACGCTTAAGAGCTCTGCTGAAAAAACCGTTGCGGCGGAGCCGAATGAAAACGCAAGCGAAGAAAGCAAGCATTTGCAAAACAAACTTGCGGAAATTGAAAAGAAGTTAACGGAAAGCGAGTCTGTTCGGGAAGCGCTGGAAGCGGACAAAGAAAATGAAATCAAAGCGATGCGCGAAGCCTTGAGCGAGGTCTATGTGCATTTGTTAAGTCAGATGAAAGAAGACAATCAGAAAAAAGATTTAACTATTCAGGCGCAGGCGGCTGAACTGGAAGCGCTGCATAAAGAGCGCGGTAAAAGCGGGGCCTGAGATATCACGCAGAAAGCCGCCGCGGAGGACCCAAAATAGCAAAATCTCTTTCTTGTAGTGCCTTCTTCGCCGCTTTACAAAAGCGGTAGATTTGCCTATACTCTCGACTCTTCAAAGCCGCCCCACAGAGCGGCTTTTCATGCGCCCGTAGCTCAATTGGATAGAGCATCTGACTACGGATCAGAAGGTTTATGGTTCAACTCCATACGGGCGCATATTCTTTTTCTGAAAATGACCGTCTGCAGCGCACAAATCCACTCGCCTACGCCTTGTATTCAGGTCCTTTTGAGAAAACGAATGATAAATGGATGGAGCTGAAGTGAGCCGCGCAATTTATAGGGCTTTCGCGGAATAAGAAACAGACCTAATGTCAGATCCGCACGCAGCGAAGCCCAGGCGCGGCGAGTGGCCGACCTGAAGTGAGTGCGGCTGATTAAGCCGACATGAACAAAAGGCGCCAACTCCATACAGGCGCATATTTTTCTGTTTATATCTTCTCCAGCGAATATAATTTGTTTGTGACCCATTTTTTTGAGAGCCCTTTTTTTAGACTGATTGTTTTTAAACAAAATCATTTTGTGTTATGACAGAGCCGCAAAAACCTTCCGAGCCAACAGATTATTCTGACGGGCAATCCAGCTTCCAAGATCTAACGCAGGATATTCGCCGGCTGCTATATCAACAGCAGCAAGAAACAGAAGGCGAAAGGAAAAAAAACGCAGAGTTACTGGAAATTTCTAAAAATCTTCAAACGCTTTTAAATGAAGCGGTCTCGGATCTCGAACAAGAAAAAATCCGCCTGGCAGAAGCAAAAAGAGAGCTTGGCGGAAGCGAGCAAAGCCTTTCTGATTTTAAAGAGGCGTCGGCGAAACAAATTCGCGAAAATCTTCAGAAAATTACCGACCACGAACGCGACATAGAAGCTTTAAAAAAAGCAAAACTGGATAACGAAAAAGAAATCAAAGAAAAAACAGAGGCAATTTGCCGACTAGAAAGCAAGGCTGCGGAGCATCTCGCTGCGCTCCAATCTCAATCAAGCGAAAAAGAACGCGAGCAAGCTCAGGCTCAGGCAAAACAGCAAGAATTAGAAAACGAGCTTCGACAGACACGGCTTAAAAATGAAGCCCTCGAAAAAGAGCGCGCGGAGGCAGATGCGAAGATAAGCCAAATTAAAGAAGCAAGCACAAAAGAAATTAGCGAGGCAAGGGAAAGATCTGCTGAACACCAAGCCTTGGCCGAAAAGCTTGCTGATGAAAACGCGCTCCTGAAAAAAGAAACTGAAAAACAAAAAGCAGCTTATGAAGCCGAGCTCGAAATTAAAAAATCAAAAATCATAGAATTGGAAAAAACAGGCGAAGATTTGCGGCTAGCCGTAGAAAATAAAGGGCGCGAGATTGACGGTGCTGTGAAAGAAAAAGCAGAGTCTCTTGCGAGCGAAAGAGCGCAAGCTCAAATAAAGCATAAAGAGCTGCAAGACAGGCTCGACGCATTAAGCCGTGATTATGACGCGACGGCCGCAAAGTTAAAAGAAGCGGAGCAGAAAAGCGCTGTCGACACCGGAGTTATCGAGCAGCAAAAGAGGGAGGCTGAGGAAGCAGCTTCAAACCTGGCTCAGCATCGCGAATTACAAACGCAGGCGGAAAAAAAGTTGGCGGAGCAGTCCGCGCAAAGCGAACAGCAGTTGCAAGCGCTCCGGGCTGAAAAAGAAGATTTAATCCAGAAACATAAAGAGCTGGAAGGCAAACTTGATGCCCTGAGCCGTGATTATGCCGCGGCGACCGCGAAATTAAAAGAAGCGGAGGAGGAAAGCGCCGCCGCCGCCGAAGTTATCGAGCAGCAAAAGAAGGCGGTTGCGGAAACCGCTTCAAATCTTACTCAGCAACGCGAATTAAATGCACAGGCAGAAAACAGACGGGTAGAGCAGTTGACGCAGAGCGAACGGCAACTTCAGGCATTGCAGGGCGAAAAGGAAGATTTGGTTCGAAAGCACAAAGAGTTGCATGAGAAGCTTGAAGCGGCAACGCGTAATTTTCTGGAAACAACCGCAAAACTTACAGAAGCGGAAGAAAAAAACAGGGTCAATTTAAATGATCTAGAAAATCAAAAAAAAGAACATGCCGAAGCGATTTCCAGGCTGGCGGAGCAACAAAATCTGAGTATTGAAAAAGAAGCGGCGGTACGCCAGCTAGCTGAAAATAAGCGCCAAATCGAAGTATTGGGCAGTGAAAAGGACGGACTCGCTCAAAAGCAAAAATCTCTGGAGGCTAAACTGGTTGAGCTTCAGGTTAGAGAAGAAGCTTTGCGCCAAGAAAAACAGAAACAGCATGAGCTTTTGGACGAACACATTAAAAAAGAACAGGCGTTGCGCGATAAGTATTCAGCACTTGAGGCGGTTAAAAACACTATGTTTACCGGCTGGAAAGATGAGCGGGAGCGACTTGCCCAGGCAACCGCTTCCCTTACAGATCTTCAAAGCAAGCTTGTAGCGGCAGAAGAAGAAGCGAAGAAATGGAAAGAATCCGCCGCTCTTCTTCAAACACAAAATTCGAAAACGGGAACGGAAAATAAAGTTTGGACGATCGGAGCGGAAGAAGACGGCTTGAAAAATAAAAATCAACTTCTTTCGCAGGCGCTTGATTCCGAGCGGGCGCGCGCAAAGAAAATGGAAGAGGACTTAGCGCGGTTGCGGCAGGTTATAGCGCTTGGGCAGCCGAAAGCGAGCGCGCCGGAAATAAAGTCCGCTATTTTGCCAGTAGCGCCTAAGCCGACGACAGGCAAAGACAAGGTGAATGGGTTGGAGCTCATTTTGGCGCTGGAAGATAAAAAAGAACCTCCGCAAAGCGGCAAAACAAAATAATTTTGGATTAAATGATGGAAAACATACACGAGCATTTTATGAAGGAAGCGATCAAGCAAGCGGTGATTGCTTTTGAACGCGGAGAAGTTCCCGTTGGCGCGGTCGTTGTTTATAAAAATAAAGTTATTGCGCGCGGGCACAATCAAATGGAAACCTTACATGATCCGACAGCTCACGCGGAAATGATCGCAATGACCGCTGCTTCCGAGAAGTTATCGGAAGGGAGCGATAAACATCGCGGTTCTTTGGAAGGCTGTACGCTTTATGTCACGATGGAGCCTTGCCCGATGTGTGCTGGGGCGCTTGTGATTTCAAAATGTTCCAGCGTCGTTTATGGCGCGCGGGATGTAAAAGCCGGAGCCTGTGAAAGCTTGTACCGTATCCCGCAAGATGACCGCCTCAACCATCGCCTTGCTGTTCTGGGCGGCGTGATGGAAGAAGACGCAAAAACACTTTTGCGGGAGTTCTTTGTGACACTACGGAATAATAAAAAGAATCTGCCGCTGAATTAGGCCGAAACACCCCTGCCAAGATTGGTTTTGAGAAATTCCATAAGATAAGCTAGTATACGCCCCTCTACGGGGAGAGGTCGCATAGCCTGGTCTAGTGCGCACGCCTGGAAAGTGTGTGAACCTGAAAGGGTTCCGTGGGTTCGAATCCCACCCTCTCCGCCATTTTCTGAAAAAGGGCGTCTGCTTCGCCGCGCTCTTCACTCCCTTGTGCGGCGTAGGTTTCACTACGCCTCCGCGGTCGTTTGATCGCATCTCGCATTCAACCCTTTTTGAGAAAATAGCTTTTGATAGATGGGATTCGAAGTGAGCGACGCCTTATTTTAAACTGCGCCGAATATAAATCTGACTTAATGTCAGATTTACAAGAGGCGCTTTCTTTATAAGGAGCGAGTGGCCGACCCGCAGTGATTGCCGCTGACTAAGCGGACAAGAACGAAGGGCGCCGTTAATCCCACCCTCTCCGTTCTTTATTCTGCCGGCCATGGCTGCGTTACGCTCCCTCAAATTTTCTCGACGTACACTTTTAGTACGCCTCAAAAATTTTCGGTCGCAAGCCTTGCCCTGACCGGCATCTTAAAGAACGTATGGTTCATGGGATTTGAAGTGAACCGCTCTATTATTTAGTGAAAATAAGCCCTAAGAACAAAGACGCGGCGGACCTAACTATGAATCCGTTTTTCGGCGATGGGTTATCTTAGTGATGCCCACCGCAACAGGTTTGATAGCGCTCGGCTGGAATGTTTTCCATGGCCACAAAAATTCCGGCAACCTCTTTCTCTGTCAGCAGCTGATCCATGGTGGGGTAAAGAACCTGTTCTTCTTTTTGATTATGGCCGTTCAGAATTTCAAGAAGCATCTCTTCTTCGCTCTCGCTGGAAGAATCTCCCCGGCGAACTTTGTCGTGAATCCCTTCCAGGAGAGCGCCGATGCGCCGATGCTCTTCACGCATCACAAAAGTAGGTCCTCCGTCTTTTATCCCGCTTTTTTCTTCGAATAAAGGGAAAAGAACATCTTCTTCCCAAACAATATGCCGCTTAAGACCGTTGTTAAAAGATTTAAAATAAGGCTTCGCCTCTGCCATTGATTCATATTTCTTTTTCTGAAACTGATGAAAGATGGCGTCTAGGCGGTTGTGATCTGCTTCGAAATATTGGGTAATTGTATTAGTTGTTTTCATCGTGCTCCTCCGAAATGTTTTCTGTTAGGCGCCGAACGTAATTAGGAACGCACACTCTGTGCGCGCTCTCACACTGTGCAAAATACCCTTATGCAGACTCAGCATCTGCCCCGCTTTTAAGGCGACGATTTCCATGTCCGTAATAAACTCCAGCTCCCCTTCAAGAGCTTGAACGCTTATTGCATGATCCGCTTTGTGCGGCTTAATTAGGGCGCCGCTGTGAAGCGCAATAACGACCATGCGCAATCCGAGACCCATATTTAAGGTGATGGAATTACGGTCTGTGCTTTTCCACGCTTCTTCGCTTTTGATTTTGGCGATCAACTTAGGGATTTCATAAGTTAAAATCGGCGCGTCCATGATTCTTTGTTCGCGCCTTCCTGTCTCAGTCATAGCGGACTCCTGTCTGCTCTTCATTGGGCTAATACTACGAATTCACCCTTGTGTTTCTTAAAGATGTATTTATAATGCATGTATAAATTACCATAATGAGAGGACATAAAAAAGGTTTTTATGCAGCTTACATATTTTTCAGATTATTCCTTGCGCGTACTTATATATCTCGCCGTAAAAAAGGATAAAGCTTCCATCGCCGAAATCAGCCGAGCCTTCGGTATTTCAAAAAATCATTTGGTAAAAACCGCACAGCATTTGATAAAGCTTGGCTACATCAGCTCGATTCGCGGCAAGACAGGCGGCATTACACTGGCCAAGCCACCGAGATCCATCAATCTTGGTAAAATTATCCAACAGCTCGAACCGCATATGGATATCGTTGAGTGTTTCACCCCGCAAACGAAAACTTCTTGTGCTATTACACCCGTGTGTCGCCTCAAAAGTGTCTTTCAGGAAGCAAAGCGGGCCTTCATTTCGGCTCTGGAAAAATATTCTCTCGCAGATATTGTACGGAATAAGGAGGCGCTTTCCCGATACATTCTGCAGCCTGCTTAGCTGCGGCCGGCTCCGCCTGGTTCAAAGGAAATAGGTGCTTTTTTAAATTTTAAATGTTGTTTTGGCAGACAGTAATAGATGCAATCATATAGTGCCGGGCAGAAAAATAAGAAACAAAGATCAACAGGAGAAAACATGAGTCACAAAAAGCTATGGATTTGTTTTGCCGCAATCATCATTGTTTCTTTTTCAGTTCTGGGATACTACGGTTCAGAAATTTATCGACAAGCACCGCCCATTCCCGACCGCTTCGTCACGACGGACGGACGGACGCTCTTCACGGGCCAAGACGTCAAAGACGGTCAGAACGCCTGGCAGTCCACCGGAGGGCATCAACTCGGAACGATCTGGGGGCATGGGGCCTACGTCGCACCGGACTGGACAGCGGATTGGCTGCACAGGGAAGCTGAATTTATCCTCAACAATTGGGCAAGCAATGAAGGCGCTTCCGATTATAAAGCGCTCGATGAAGAAAAGCAGGCCGCGCTCAAAGCCCGCCTTCAAAAAGAGCTGCGCACAAATTCCTACGACGCCGAATCGGACACGGTGACCGTCAGTCCCCAGCGCGCCGAGGCCATCGAAGCCAACAGCCGCTATTACGCCTCTCTTTTCATGAACGATCCTGCGATGGCCTTCGAGCGCGACGCCTACGCCATGAAGGCAAATACAATCAAAGATCCCGAGCGCATGCGACAGTTGAATGCGTTTTTTTTCTGGGCGACCTGGGCGTGTGTTACAGAACGTCCCGGGCAAGATATCACGTATACGAACAACTGGCCCCCCGAAGAACTTGTCGGCAATCGCCCTGCCGCTGAACTGCTTCTTTGGACGGGCGTCAGCGTCATTCTTCTCATCGCGGGTATCGGCCTGTTGGCTTTCTATTACGCTGCAAACCGTAACAAGGAGGAGTTGCCTGAGGGAGGCTATCCTGAAAAAGATCCGCTGCTTGGCCTCAAGCCGACTCCGTCGATGATGGCGACGTTGAAATATTTCTGGGTCGTGACAGCGCTCATCGTTGTGCAGGTGCTCATGGGCGGGGTGACAGCCCACTATGGTGTGGAAGGAACGGGGCTTTATGGTATTCCTCTTTCCGAGTGGCTGCCCTACTCACTCACGCGCACCTGGCACGTACAGCTTGGAATTTTTTGGATCGCGACATCCTGGCTCGCCACCGGCCTTTTTCTTGCACCGGCTGTTTCAGGGCATGAACCGAAATTCCAACGCCTTGGCGTTAACATGCTTTTTGGTGCACTGCTCGTCATTGTCGCCGGATCTCTCATAGGGCAGTGGTTTTCAATTATGCAAAAGCTCGGCTATGTTGAAGGATTCTGGTTCGGGCATCAGGGCTATGAATATGTTGACCTCGGCCGTTTCTGGCAGATATTCCTTCTCGTCGGTCTTTTCCTCTGGCTCTTTCTCATGACGCGCGCGATCTGGCCCGCGTTCAAGAAAGATGCACCCAACAAACATCTTCTTGGCCTTTTCCTGATTTCGTCGGCGGCGATCGCGCTCTTCTACTCCGCCGGCCTCATGTGGGAAAGGCAAACGCATTTGGCCATCGCGGAATACTGGCGTTGGTGGGTTGTTCATCTTTGGGTGGAAGGTTTCTTCGAAGTCTTCGCCACGGTTGTCATTGCGTTTCTCTTCGTACGCATGAAACTTCTGGCCTCGCAACTTGCCACGACGGCCGTTCTTTTTTCGACGAACGTCTTTCTGCTCGGCGGCATCATCGGAACGTTTCATCACCTCTATTTCTCGGGAACGCCGACGGCGGTGCTTGCTCTCGGCGCCACCTTTAGTGCGCTGGAAGTCGTGCCGCTTGTCCTCATCGGTTTCGAGGCTTACCACAATCTCACACTGAGCCGCGCCACGCCGTGGATCACAGCCTACAAGTGGCCGATCTATTGTTTTATCGCGGTCGCATTTTGGAATTTGGTAGGCGCGGGCGTCTTCGGGTTTCTCATCAATCCGCCCATAGCTCTCTATTATATGCAGGGTCTGAACACGACTCCCGTCCACGCGCATACGGCACTCTTCGGTGTTTACGGAATGCTCGGCATAGGGCTTATGCTTTTCGTACTGAAGGGACTGGCTGCGCGCAACGTGTGGAAAGACCCAGTCATCAGCTTTGCCTTCTGGTCGATCAACATTGGGTTAGCGCTTATGGTGCTCCTAAGTGTCCTGCCGATCGGTCTTGCACAGGCAGTCGCGAGTCACAAGGAAGGTCTGTGGTACGCTCGCTCCATCGAGTTCACGCAAACGGGCCTTATGGATAATCTGAGATGGATGCGCGTCATTGGCGATACAATCTTCGCGGCGGGCACGCTGGCTCTGGCGTGGTTTATAATCGGACTAAAAACCGGCTGGTCTCTCAAGAAGGAAGAGGATCGAATTTTCACTTCAGAAAAGGCCTAAGAGTAAGTTTGATACAGACAAAGGGCCCTCAGTCTACGGAGTGAGGGCCTTTTTTTGCACTGACACCATTAATGCGCCTGGTTAGATCGAATATCACAAGCGACTTTTTTTGAGAAAATGGCGAAATAACAAAGCTTTTACCGAGCTGTTTTCAACCCTCCCTTTTTCGAGCTTCCCGATATGCCCATTTCCCTATACGATAGCCGGATGAAATTTTCCAAGCAAGATACGCTTCAGCTTAAAAAACAGGGGATCTCCGTTTCTCTGGCTGCCGATCAGCTCGAGCGGCTCAAAAAAGGCTTCCCGTTTGTGCGGCTGATGAAGCCCTGCACGGCGGGTGACGGAATTTTCCGGCTGAATACGCGCGAACAAAGAAGCGCCGAAAAGAAATTTCAGGCCGAAGTTTCCCGCAAAACCATTCTCAAATTTGTACCCGCGTCCGGAGCGGCCAGCCGCATGTTTCAGTTTTTAGAAGATGCGGATGCTAAGCATGACGCCGCGAAACAGAAATTTTTGGAAGCATTGCCGCGATTTGCTTTCTATGCGGAGTTAGCTGCCGCTTTGAAAAAAAAGGGGCATGACATTACGGCGCTCGCCCGCAAAAAAGATCTGAAAACAATTATCAGCGCACTTTTGGAAAAAGACGACCTTGGTTACCGCGACGCGCCAAAAGGCATGATTCTTTTTCACGGCCGAGGAAAAAACGCCCGCACCGCATTTCAGGAACAACTGGATGAAGCGCGGATTTTCGCGGATAAGAAAAAAATTTCTCATTTGCATTTCACGTTGCCGCCCGCGGCACGTAAAGCTGTACGACTGCATTTAAAGCAATCCGCTCGTGGGGCAAAATTTGTTATCGGGGATTCAATTCAAAGCCCCGCATCCGAATGTCTCGCGATGGAGAAAAACGGTAAGCCGGCGCGTAATGACAAGGACAGTTTGTTGCTGCGCCCGTCCGGGCACGGGGCCTTGCTTGAAAACATCAACCGGCTTAAAGCCGACTTGATCTATGTCAAAAACATCGACAACATTTTGCCGGCCGGAAAGCGTAAAGAAGCCGACCGGTGGAAAAAAATTCTGACCGGTTTTTTCCTTTTCAAACAGGAAGAAGTTTTCCGCGCGCAGGAAATTCTCGCGCAAAAGAAAATGCAGCCGCGCGACTTGCTCTTCACGCTGGTGCTCGCGCAGGAGCTGGGCTGGGATGCCGCACATCCCGGTGCGGAGGGCTCCAGAAAATCGCTGGAACATTTTTTTAATCGTCCTTTTCGCGTCTGCGCCATGGTGCCGAATGTCGGCGAACCCGGCGGCGGCCCTTTTTGGATCAAAGATAGCCATGGGAAAGTTTCGGCACAGGTGATCGAATCAGCCGAGGTGAATCTAAAAGACAAAGCGCAGGAAAAAATTTGGCGGGCTTCGACTCATTTCAACCCCGTTGATTTTGTGTGCGGAGTTTATGATTGCCGCGGAAAGAAATATAATCTTCCGGAATTTTGCGATCCCGAGCGTGGATTGATTGCCGAAAAAAGCTATCAGGGCCGGTCTATTCGCGTGATGGAACTTCCGGGGCTTTGGAACGGCAGCATGGCCGACTGGCTTACGATTTTTGTCGAGGTGCCGGGCGTTACTTTTGCTCCGGTTAAAACAGTTTTAGATTTACTCAGAAAAGAACATCAGGTTAAAAAGTAAATGGAAACCCAGATTCAAAAAGTAAAGACACAGCCTTTTCAGGACCAAAAGCCCGGAACCTCCGGCTTGCGTAAAAAAGTATCTGTATTCAGCCAACCGCGGTATGTCGAAAACTTTACGCAGGCAATTTTTAACGCACTGCGGGCGGGCGGGGAAACCATTGAAGGCAAAACACTTGTTGTGGGCGGAGACGGCCGTTATTACAACCGCGAGGCCATTCAGAAAATTATCCGCATAGCATCCGGCAATGGTTTTGGAACCATTCTTGTTGCGCAGAACGGAATTTTATCGACCCCGGCGGCTTCCTGCGTTATCCGCCGCCAACAAGCTTTTGGCGGAATTATTCTTTCCGCAAGCCATAATCCCGGCGGGCCCGAGGGCGATTTCGGCATGAAATATAATATTTCAACCGGCAGTTCCGCGCCTGAAAAAATCACTGAAAAAATCTATGCTGAGTCTTTGAAATTAACGGAATATCTCGAAGCACCGGTGCCTTCGGTGGATTTAACCAAGCCTGGCATGACGCGCTGGGGCAAAACCACGATCGCGGTTTTTGACGGATTAAATGATTACATCGAGTTAATGCAAAGCTTGTTTGATTTTGAAAGTATCCGTGCGCTTTTAAAATCGGGTTTTAAAATCAAATTTGACGCGATGCACGCGGTAACCGGGCCTTACGCGAGAAAAATTTTTATCGATTTACTGGGTGCCGCGCCGGCGGATATTTTGAATGCTGCGCCCAAAGAGGATTTTGGCGGTGGGCATCCCGATCCGAATCTGGTTTATGCCGAAGAGCTTGTTCAAATTCAGTTTGGAAAAAACGCGGCTGATTTCGGCGCGGCATCCGACGGTGACGGTGACCGGAATATGATTCTCGGAAAAAACTTTTTTGTTTCTCCCGGAGATTCCCTGGCGATGATTGCCGAACATTTATCCGCCTGCGCGCCGGGATATAAACAGGGGCTGAAGGGCGTGGCGCGCTCCATGCCCACTAGCGCAGCGGTGGACCGGGTTGCGAAAGCGCTAAATATTCCCTGCCACGAAACACCGACGGGCTGGAAGTTTTTTGGCAATTTGATGGATGCCGGGCTTTGTACAATTTGCGGCGAAGAAAGCTTTGGAACCGGCTCCGATCATGTCCGCGAAAAAGACGGACTGTGGGCGGTTTTGGCATGGCTTTCCATTTTGGCAAAAACGCGCAAACCTGTTGAGCAAATTGCAAAGGAGCATTGGAAAAAATTTGGACGATCTTATTTTGCGCGTCACGACTATGAAGCGCTTGAAGCAGGCCCCGCGGCTGAAATGATGCGCGAAGCGGTGTTTATTTTTCCGCGTCTTGTCGAGCAGCAAATCGGCGACGGTAATGTGGTTTCAACCGATGATTTTTGTTACGAAGACCCGACCGATAAAAGCTATTCGAAAAACCAGGGACTTCGGATTTTTTTGGATAACGGCGCGCGGATTGTGATGCGCCTTTCCGGAACCGGGACACGGGGCGCCACCTTGCGGCTTTATTTTGAACGTTACTCAGCCGAAGAACTTGACCGCGATCCGGAGGAGTATTTAAAGCCGCTTTATGAATGGACGCGGCAATTTCTAAAACTCAATGAACGCTTCGGCCGCGATGAGCCGGACGTAATAACTTAAAAGTTAAAACTAAAGAGTCAAAACCATAGCTAAAAACTTTTAAATGCCCGAGTCGTTTTGACTTTTGGGCTATTGTTTTTAGATTTAACCTTTGACCTATAACCTTTTATGCAAGCGGTTGAAATTAAAAATTTAAGTAAGTTTTACGGGAAGTTCCAGGCTTTAGATCGGCTTTCATTTGAAGTGAAAGAAGGCGATTTTTTTGGTTTTCTCGGGCCCAATGGCGCGGGGAAGACCACAGCCATTCGTGTTTTGACCGGCCTCGCGAATTATACGGAAGGCGACGTTCATGTTTTTGGCCATGATGTGATTAAAGAATACCGCAAGACGCGCAGTCTTATCGGGTTGGTTCCGCAGGAGTTTAATTTCGACCCGTTTTTTTCCGCCGAATGGATTTTGCGTCTTGAGGGCGGTTATTTTGGTATGGGGCCCAAAGAAGCCAAGCAGCGCGCGGAAGAACTGCTCAAAATGCTCAACTTGTGGGAAAAACGCGACCAAGACTATAAAAAACTTTCAGGCGGAATGAAGAGGCGGCTTTTGATCGCGCGCGCTTTAATGCACCGTCCCAAGCTTCTGATTTTAGATGAGCCCACCGCGGGCGTGGACATTGAGCTGCGTTTTGAATTGTGGGAATTTTTGCGCAAACTGAACCGCGAAGGAACCACTTTGATTTTAACAACACATTACATTGAAGAGGCGGAACAGCTTTGCGATACCATTGGTGTGATTCATGAGGGCCGCATGCTGACCGTGGAAAAGAAAAATGATCTTGTGCGCAAGATGTATCATGGTGAAATCGAACTCGAAACCAAGCAGGCATTGGCGGAAATTCCGCAGGAGCTTTTAAGTCTCGGTGCCGCGTATGATTTTAAAACGCGGCGGTTAAAATTAATGCAGGCGAACGGTGTTTTAAATACCGCGCTTGAAATTCTTGTCGGAGCCGGCATTGAAATTGAAAAAGTGGAAGTGCGTGAGCCTAAACTCGAAGAGGCTTTTCTTAAATTAATTCGCGAGAAAAAATCATGAGTCCCGTTAGACTTTTAAACTTCAGCGCGCGAGACGAAAAGATTTTTCTGTTTGTTTTAACAAAGAATGATTTGAAAATATTATTTGAAGAAAGTCTAACGGGATGAATCGGTTTATCGGCTTTCAAACTTTGGTCTGGCGCGAGATCGTGCGGTTTTTTACCGTTGCGATTCAAACGCTTTTACCGCCGCTTGTTTCAAGCTTTCTTTATATTTTCATTTTTGGACTCTCGCTCGGTAAGCGCATGGGCGAGCTTCACGGAGTGCCGTACCTCGAGTTTATGTTGCCCGGCATGATTATGATGTACGTCATTGAAAGCGCATATCAGAACACGTCCAGTTCGCTTTTTATTTCTCGCTGGGCGAATTACATCGAAGAGCTGCTTGTCACCCCGCTTT
The DNA here is from genome assembly GCA_002344825.1 of Candidatus Multiplicimicrobium inquinatum. Taxonomy (GTDB): domain Bacteria; phylum Omnitrophota; class Omnitrophia; order Omnitrophales; family Aquincolibacteriaceae; genus Multiplicimicrobium; species Multiplicimicrobium inquinatum. The sequence goes on from DDUN01000038.1 coordinate 52,377, forward strand.
CTTACACGGAGATGGTTTTCGCGATTATTTTCGGCGGGCTTGTGCGCAGCATGCTGATTGCGGCGGGTGTTTTCGGCGTCGCGTCGGTTTTTGTTAACTTGCCCTGGGCGCACCCTTTGCTTGTTTTTTATTTTTTAATTTTGGTTTCGCTGACTTTTTCATGCCTGGGAATGATTGTCGCGCTGATCGCGGAAGAATTTGAACATTTAAGCATTGCGACCACTTTTCTTATTACGCCACTGGTGTTTTTTGGCGGAGTTTTTCACTCAATTGAAATGCTGCCTGCCAAGCTTCAGGTCGTTTCTCAGTTTAATCCCATGTTTTACATGATCAACGGTTTGCGCTACAGTTTTCTTGGTGTTTCAGACGCGCCCATCGCGGGGTGTATGCTGGTTGTCGCGGCTCTTTTTATTTTATTGTTTGCCGGAACCGTACTTATGTTTCGCTCAGGATACAAATTAAGGAAATAAACCATGATTCATTCTTATTTCTTTTCTACCGAAACAGGGCTCAAGCGTGATGTTACCCGCGCCGAGATGCACGCCATTCTCAAGAAAAAACAAGGCGTGCTGTGGGTTGATATGGATGAAGCCACTGACCTTGAAGATGAGCTTTTGGTTGAGATTTTTAATTTTCATGAGCTCGCGATCGAAGACGCGCTAAATGACCACTGCGGGTCTAAACTGGATGATTACGGCGATTATCTTTTTATGAACATGGACGCGGTGACATTAAAAATGAATGAAAGCCATCAGCGCGAGCTTGTTTCCGCCGAGCTTTCCATGTTTTTGGGTTGTAATTATGTGGTGACGTATCACAAAAAAACAATTCTCTCCATTTTGGCGGATCGGCTGGCGGTTGAAAAGAAGCCTCAAAGCCAGCTCGGCGAAGGCGCGGGCGCGCTGCTGCACACGATCATCGATCATTTGGTCGATAGCTATACGAGTGTTATTCACCAATATGAAGAGAAGGTGGATGAAATCGAAACGGAAATTTTTTCGGACGGCTCGGATTACTTAAAGAAGCTCATGAGCGTGAAACAGGATATTTTTAAATTACGGCGCGTCTTCAGCCCTCAGCGCGATATGCTGTATTCGCTCGCGCGTTTCCGCAAATTGGTCGGCACTGAAAACGAATTCTATTTCCGCGATGTTTACGATCATTTGGCGCACATTGTTTTAATGACCGAAGCGATTTATGAAAATCTAACCGGTATTTTGCAGGTTTATTTTTCTTACTCTTCAACCAAGCTGAATGAAGTCATGAAGCGCTTAACGGTTATGGCAACGCTGACCATGCCCGCGCTTTTGATTTTCAGTTTGTATGGGATGAATTTTGAATGGATGCCGTTTTTAAAAAGCCCCGCCGGATTTTGGATCTCACAAGCGGTTACTTTTTTTATGGCGGTGGGAATGCTGGCGTTTATGAAATACAAAAAATGGATCTAAAAACCGCACCAAAAAGCTTATCTGCGGCGTTGCGCGCTGCGCTTCCTTGTGCGGCGTATTTTTCTCATACGCCTCCGCGGGCGCTTGCGCGCGCCTTGCATCTAAACCTTTTGATGCGGCTTTAAAATATGGAAACGAATTTAAAGCCTACTTTATACGGGATGAGCGTGCAGGAGCTGCAGGAAGCAGTGAAAGCCATCGGTTTGCCCGCCTTCCGCGGGGTTCAGCTGGGTGACTGGATTTATAAGAAAAATGTTTTAGAGTGGAGCGAGATCAAAAATTTTTCTAAGGTCGATCTTGAGAAGCTGGCCGCGCATTATGACTTGCGCTCACTCGACGGCTCCGAAGCATCTTTTTCCAAAGGCCTTGAATCCACCAAAGGGCTTTTTAAGGCCCGCGACGGGCACTTTTTAGAAAGCGTTTTGATTTCGCAAAGGGATCGCCAAACCGTTTGTCTTTCCACGCAAATGGGCTGCAAAATGGCCTGTTCTTTCTGTGCGAGCGGCAAAGCCAAGTTTTTGCGCAATTTGACCGCGGGAGAAATTGTTGAGCAGGTTGCGTGGATTCAGCGTAAGACAGAAAAGCGTGTTTCCAATATTGTTTTTATGGGAATGGGCGAGCCACTTGATAATTTTGATGCAACCATGAAGGCTATCGAAATTCTCATCGCGGAGTGGGGCTTTCAGCTCGGCGGAAGACGCGTCACCGTGTCAACTTCCGGTATTACTCCCAAAATTATTGAATTTGTGGAACGTGTTGACGGGCGCGTGCGGCTTTCGGTTTCACTCCATTCATCCAAGCCCGAGGTGCGCGATGAGCTGATGCCGATTAACCGAAAATATAATATCGATAACCTGATACAAACGCTTACGGAGATTCACGGCAAACTCAAGCGAGAGGTCACATTTGAATATACGTTGATTGAGAATATTAATGACACCGAAGAAGAAGCGCGGGGCGTCGCAAAAATTTCTGTACCTTTGAATGCGAAGGTGAATTTAATTCCTTACAATCCCATTCGTGAAATGGCCGCGGTTTACAAGACACCGTCCAAGGAACGCATTGAAAGATTCACTAAAATTTTGATGGATGCCGGCATTCACGTGACTCTGCGCAAAACCGCCGGACGTGAAATTGATGCTGCCTGCGGACAGCTCAGGCTCGACCGCGAGCAGGTTAAAGGTTAAAGCTAAAAGGTTGAAACCATAGGCTTGGAGCCACTAGGTTCTTTTTTTCCGCGCAGTGTAAGAATGCTGGCTCCAAGCATTCTGCATAAGCTGCTATTTTCTTGTAGCAAGCTTTCCATGCAGGCCGGATCTACTTTCTTAGAATCTCTCAATAAGCATAGCCAGTATTCGCTTTCGTTGGCAGATTTTAATGCATACGAAAAAAAATTAGCAAAATCTCGTTTTGAGCTACTTCCTTTTGCCTCAATAATATTTGCACCAATTGAAGTTGCTGACCGCAATAATTGCTTTGCAATGATCTGAGCGGCAAAATCTTTTTGTAAAATTTCTAAAAAGCGAATGATTCTAATCGAAAAAGTATAGCTTTTTTCCTGTAATAAGGTTTTGGCTTTTGGGCCATGGCTTTGACCTTTAGCCTTTAAGTTTTGGGCTGATTGTGCTTCCATATTTCCTCCAATTCAGGGTTTGCGTTGTAAATTCTTTCTAACTGTTTCGAAAGATATCCATCCGTTAACGCATCAATGAGCGCGGTCAATTCATCCAGCCTAAGCAAGCGGTCCCAATGAGATTTTTCATCCTCCGCGGGCGCATAAACGATCTCAGCTTGCAGGCGGCGGCGTTCATAAAAAAGACGCGTGGCTTCTGAAAGCAAATCGTTTCTTTGGTCTACCATCAGTTTTGAGCGCGAATCAATTGACGTTTGGCTGGAGCTGAAAATAAAATTCCCCAAATCCCATGAGAATCCGATATCGGCTCCTCGGTCTCTGTCCCACGGACCGTCAATGAAGCGGTCGGGGTCGTTCGTGCCGGCGCGATCCAGGTCAATGTTGTTGGATGTTCCCCAGTCTTTTCCCGCGGAAACATTGGGCAGTAAGGCCGCAACGCGCGATTGCGCCTGCCAGCGTTTGATTTTTCCGTTGCCGGTATCGGAGTAACGAATGACTCTTTTGTGAATGTCACGTGCGGAGGGCTCGAGCCGGATGAGCTTATTGAAAACAAGTGCATTCTCAGCGCGGATTGGTTCGGAAGAAGATTTTGCAACCCACTTCCAAAGACCTTCTGCTGTAACCGCGAGCAAGGCGTCCGAAGCTTTCAAATGGAGCGTTGAAAAAACATGTGTTTTTGCAAGTCCGTCATTTTGAATTTGCCACTTGCCGTCGGAGTTGTTGAAAATAAAGAATCCATCTTCGCCAAGGCCGATCAATTGTTTCGTCTTAAAATTCCACGCAAGGCGCTTCGGAAGAGCGTTGCGCAGTCCCGAGCCGGAGAGCGGCTGCCAATCTAAACCGTTGCGGCTTTGATAAACGCCTTTGGATGTGGCTAGATAGAAGCTTTCCTCTGTTTCGATAAAATCAAAGAAAGTTTGTTGCGAAGCCAGTGCCCCCTCATCTTCAAACTCTTTAGGGAGATCATCCGTCTCGCTTCCGGTTTGATCAAAGTCAAAAACTTTTAACACGGTTTGCACGGAGTCATCCCCCGCAAGACGCCAGTCTCCGTTAGCCGAAAAGAAAAGACCGATGGAGCTTTCGGCAATTAAAAAAACAGGCAAAGAATCCGCAAGCTCGGAATGCTTGCGCCAAGCCGAAGTATCTTTTTGTGTCGACCATAGCCCGCGCGCGGTTCCAATCCACCAAGTGTCTTTTCCCGCAAAAAAAGTAAGCGGAGCTTTTTCTTCATCGCGGCTTTCATAAATGCGTTTGGCATTGCGCGTTTGAGCAGTCCATTCAAAGACCGATTGTTTTGTTTGAATCCAAAGACTTTGATGCGATTCGGAAGAAGCGGAGATCCGCGCAATTTTATCCTGCGAATGAGACAGTGAAAAGACAGTTTGCCAGTGGCCGCTTTCATTTTTAAAAACAGCATGAGGAGTTGCCGCGTAATAGTCAGGGTCTGAATTAGGCACGGACGCTAAATCAATTGCCGCTTCTGTGGAAGGCAATCCGGAAACTTTTTCCCAGGCCGGAAATCCGGACCCGGGCAAGGTAAGCAATAGCACCAATGCGATCCATTTCCACTTTTGGGAACCGGGAAGGGGTTTGACTCTGGTGCTTGGAGCGTCATAATAAAAGTGATTCATATGCAAGAAATGTATGCTAATTATAAATATATGTCAACTAAAAAATGATTAATTATTATATTTAAGGATTTTCATCTGGGCCGGGTTGAAATAGAGGGGTTTAACAGGCACATTTCTAAGAACATTTAATAAGTTCAACTTCGGGCATAAAGCAATCTTAAAAGTAAGGATAGTTGATGGGACGGCATCAGCAGTTCTTAAAATTTGTGGCCACAGCTGTCATCATGTGTCTTTTGGCGCAGGATGCGGCGGTGGCATTGCCATCGCAGACTACAGACTACAGACCACAGACCACAGACTCTGCGGAAACTCCCGGAGTTGAGGGATCGCATCTCCGGGAGTTGGGCTGGTTAAGCACAAAAAACCTTGGAACGATTGATGAAGAGTTCCAAGGCACGAACGGTAAAAGCATTACCTTCATTCTCGATGCCCACGACTCTCTCGACGCGCAAAAGAATATTGTCCGAATTATTCAACGGGCAACAGCCTCAGGCCGGGTTCGAACCGTCTTCGAAGAAGGTTATGAGGACGAGCTCAATACGGATGAATGGTTTGGCGATATCCAAGATGATCAAATTCGCCGCAAAGTTGCTTACTATTATTTGGATCAACTTAAAATTGGCGCAGCAGAGTTTGCGCATATTAATCGGCAGAGCCGATTAGGACAAAGAACAAAGGACAAAAAACAAAGCACCGATTGGCAATTAGTCGGCGCGGACGACAAACAAGCTTATCTTGAAAACGTGCGCGCTTTCGGTGACTCTGAAAAAGTCCGCGCGAAAATCCTGCGTGACACGCAAGCCATTCAGCGCGAACTGAAAGCTGTAGGCGCTAAGCAGCTTACGCCCGAAGCTCAAAAGTGGATTGCCGATTATCAGCGCTTCCATGAGCATGCGCTTCCTCTGCTTGATTATTTAAATCGCTGGCTTAAATTTATTCCCCAAGAAGCTTGCCCGCTTTTACGCCGTATTTTGTCCGCCGCGCAAGATTTAGAACTTGCGCGCAGTATTCAACGGATCCGCGCCGCAGAAGTTTTAATTGAAATCAAACAATTCGAATCCTCACTGGAAGCGCATTTTTTTGAAGAAAGACAAACCGCCGAGATTTGGCAAGCACAGAAAACCATGGGTTCCGTTGAAAAATTGACTAATCTTAAAATTTCAAGTCATGAGCTGGATGAGCTTAAGCAGAATTTGAAAATGTGGGATACGGAAAGCCTTGCGCCCTTGCTTGCTCGCGCGAAGAAAAATCCTGTCGTGCTTTCCAAACGCTGGGAAACACTCATTCAAGACGCGCTGAAATTTTATGAGCTTGCGCATAAAAGAGATATGGCGGTGGAGAGAGCTCTTTTAAGTTGGAACAACTCCTCGGCTCCGCTCAGGGCAAGCGAACAAGAGCCAAAGGACAAAGAAGCGGTTTTGGTGTTCGGCGGTTTTCACCGCGAGGGAATTACCGAAATTTTGCGGCGCAACGGATTTTCTTATACGGTTGTCATTCCTAAAATCACCGATTTTTCCAAGCGTCACCAATTGCTTTATCGCGAAGCTATGAGCGTTGGACCACGGGGCTCGGGCCACGGAGCCCGCCAAATGGTTCAAGCCGCGCGTCCGCTTTCAGGTTTTTATGATCACGGCTTTCGTTATGAAATTCCGCTTGTGGCGGCTCTCGCAAAAGAAAATCCAAAGCTAGATCAAAGAAGCTTTGCCTTGCTTGTCGAAAGAACACTTTTAGAAAAAAGTTCAACAACCGTGGCGCGTGGAGTTAATGGCGAGAATCTGAGCCGTCCCTCGGCTTCTCCCAACACGCGCCGCCTTTTGTTTTCAGCTCGCTCCGAATCTCGAAAAAAAGCAGAGAAGGTTCTCGATTATGAAGAAATTGATTTTGGGACTAAAAATCGTTTTTTAAAGAAAGCTTTGTCCACCTACTTAACTCCCAAGGTGTTTGAAACGGGCGGATTCATTTATAAATGGTTCGGGATCCAATATTTCATTTTTTTACTTAATCAATTTGACCGTCAAAAAATTCTACCGCGGTTACCCGTAAGCCTTTCCACCCCGCTTACGGATTCAAAGCCCGAAGAAGAAATTTCTGTCTCGGGACGAATCAAAATGGGATCTGCTTTAGAGATTATGCATCTCGCGGCATTTTTTATCATATTGGCTTTAGCCTCTATGGAGCATTTAAGTGCAGATAATTTTGGAGCCACGTTATTGCATTTGGGAAATGTAATTGCAAATGTGTACCCCATTTTTGTTCAACGCTATGTTCGGGCAAGACTATGGCCTCGATATATTCAGATAAAAGAAAATGAAACCAACCGTTCCGAAGCCCGCGCGGGAACAGCCAAGAAGGAAACGGTGATTCGGAGCCCCGAAGTGCTGCGCCTTGCTTTGGGAAAATTCAATATTTTAAATTCCGGCGCACTGCATGAGTTGTTTTCTTCTCAACAAACAAGCCTGCAAAAGCTTACAAAAGCTGAGCGGGACCTTTTAAGGCGTATAGCGCTAATAAGAGACTCAACGAAAAAAGTTATGCGTAAAGAGAAGGGTGAGAATGAATTTCATGGGCCCTTTGCTCCTGCAAACGTGAGCCAGGTGATGACGGTTTTGAAGCATCTTGGAGCAAAACAGGGCGAAAAAATAATGGATCTGGGTCACGGCGAAGGGAGCGTGCTTTTTGGTGCGGCGGCGCTGTTTGGTCTTCAGGGTCTTGGCGGGGAGCTGAATTCCTATCTTTACAGGAAAAGTGCCGCGATTCAAGCGGAGCTGGTTGATGCCGGGATTTTAGACGCGGGCGCCGTCGAGCTTAGAAAAGAAAACTTTAATCAGCTTGATCTTCGAACTGCTGATTATGTTTTCTTTTTTTCATTCGGAGGAAAAGTTGATCAGGAGAAGCTCTTGCGAGAGTTAAAGCCCGGCGCCAAATTCATTCTTTTGGGACTTAAAAACACCAATTGGGAGCAGGAGGAATTAACCGGCTACTCTGATTTTTCAAAATTATTGGAAAACGGGCAGTTTGAACTTGTGCGATTTCCGGAACTGAGAACTTGGGTTTTCACAAAGCGGTCCGCGCGTTCCGAAATGCGCGAAGCAACTCGCGCGCAGATTTTGGAAATTTTAAGGAATTTCGAGCAGTTTCGTGAAAATATAAAAGTCAGCGAGCCTGTTGTGTGGGATTTAGAGGGGGTTGAATTAAACCGCGCACGGCCGCTGTTGGTGCTTCCTGATATTCATGGCGACCTGGAAGGCATGCTCGCCATGCTTTATTTCAGCGGCGTGATTGACCGCGAGGGCTTACCGACGGGCAGCGCGGATGTGATTCAGCTGGGAGATGTTATTAACGGGCGCGAGCAATGGTTTGAAGCGGATGATTACCTGCGTTTTTTACAGCAAGAATTTGAGGAACGGGGACTTAGTCTGATTCGCCTGGCGGGCAACCACGACGTAAAAGTTTTGAAAGCCTTTGATCGCAAGAAATATTTTTTGGAATGGGTTTATGGCCCGTCCGAACGGCAGTTAAGCGGGTTGCGGGAATTTTTTCAGCAGTATTTATGGAAAAACCCGGGCAAACAAGGCCGGCAACTATTAAGAAAAAAGTTTACTTCCGTCGGTCTGCCGCTTCATATTTATTTTATTTTGGAAAAAGCGCGGGATTTTTATCAGGCAGTTAAAAACGATATTCAAACCGGAAAAATCAAAGCGGCGGCAAGATTCGGCAATCTTTTTGTCACACATGCCGGATTGTCCCCGGCCGCGATGGAAGAGGAGTCCCTCGGTGCGGATTTTGATGAGAAAGCGGACGTTCTCAATCGGGCTTTTCAAGCATGGCTTTTAAAAGAAAGCAAGCCAAAGCAAGATGAGAGAACTGCAGACGACGAAACAGTCGATGAACGCATCAAAATCATTCTGAAAAAAGCTCTCGGAATGAAAACAGCCGAAGGATTTAAAAAATCAAGCGTTTGGCAATTGACAGGGCATCGTCCTAAACGGCATAAACGCGTGAGCTCTGATGAGCGAATGATTTCCGCCGACTTTGATTTAGCGCGCCGCTTTGAAGTCTCCGAAGACGATCCTGTTTATCCGCGCATTTTATTTTTGAAGGAAAACCAGTTAATCGAGCAGGAAATTAAATTACCGCGCTTTGAAAGTCCGCCTTCGCCTGCAGATGACGGGGAAACATTGAAAGAAGAGTTTGTTGCCCGTTTTTCAACCGAAGAATTAAAAGAGTTTGAAATAAAGCCTGTCTCCCGAATTCGACTGATTAATTTGATTCAGGCCGCGATTAGCCAAAGCGGTGTATTAGAAAGCGCGTCCATCCAAAACGACTCCGTTTTTGTGAGAGTCATTGAGACAGCCGCCCACGGGGAAAGCAGCATTACGTTGCCCGCGCAAAATTATCATATTGGGGGGTATCATTCGACACTGGCAGAAGCTTATTTACAGCAAAACTATTTGGCGGGCGATGAGTTTTTGAACACGGTGCACGCGATTGAAGTTTGGCGCCGCTCCGAGGCGCGTTATTTGGAAGCGGAAAAAATTTACTTTGACAGCCCTGAATTTTTGAGCGCTACGCATTATTTTAATGAAGCCGTCATTGTGCGAGACGAAGCCGGGACCATTCAGCCTATGGACTGGAACAAACTCATCACAATTTATGAAAGACTGCGGGGCGATGATGTCAATGCCGAGTATACAGATGAAGATCGGCAGCTGAGGCTTTCGCATGAAAATGAGCCGTGGGCTCGGGAATGGCTTCAAAATATAAACCGGCAGGATTTAACTGGCGACGAAGCGCTTAATTTAGGAGTGAAAATCTACCGCGATAGCAGCGAAGGCGATGGCAGAAATCAGATGTTTGTAAAAAAAGCGGGCTTTGACCGGGTTCGCCCCCCCAAAAAAGCAGGAGCTTATTTTGAGCGGCACCCTGCCGATGGGCACCATGGTTTGGCTTGGTTTTTAATGAATTTTTTCTTGATGCGCAATGGATACGCTCCTTTTTATTTTAAGAATGAGAAAGAGTATTTGAAAATTCCGATCGACTATTACAACCGTGATGAAGGCGCGGCTCGTTTGCGTCAGCTTCTCCGCGAAAGAGTTTTTTCAGAAAACAAAGGCAACCGTTCCGAAGCGCGGACAAGCGATGAAATCGGGCTCCAACAAATTAAAAATACGGAAATTGCTTTGACGCCGCGCGCGTTTCACGGCCGAAATTGGCTTCGCTATCCGTGGATGACCACAAGAAAAAAAGTTTGGGAAGTTTTCGGGCTGCCCGACCCGCGCGATGCAAAACCGGCGCAGCAAAAAACATCGCGCGACATCACCTTTATTAAACGCAAAAGTGACCGTCATCCGGTTTGGGTGATTTTAGAAAAAGACAAAGTCCGCTTCGAAGAAAAATTTGCAAGAGAATTACTTATGCTGCGCGGCAAAGCCCGTTCCGAATCTCGAAACGACCCCAAAAAACAGGCGGCGGAGTTTTCAAAAAAAGCGAATGCCATTATCAAAGCACGGGGCAATTTAGAAGAAGCCGCGCGGCTGGCGGAAGAAGCCATCGAACTTGATTATACAAATGCATTTGCGCATGTGGCGCTTATTCAGGCGCGGCGGGGGCTGGGTCAGTATAAAGACGCGCTTGAAGCATTTATCTCAGCAGAGCGGGATATTCCCGATAACCAATACGTGCGCGCAATGTTTCCGGGTATTTTAAATTCTTTCGCGGCTCAATCAGCGGAGCAAAATCGGCTTGATGATGCCATAGACACTTTCCGAAAAATTTTTCCGGATACGCCGGAAGAACTTCAAGAAAGCGTTAAGTTAACGGCTATGCGGGCGCGTGAAGCCTTAGCGTATCAAGCCATTGAAAGAGGCGATTTTGGAAAAGCGCTTCAAATAGCCGAGCAAATCAATCAGATTTTACCTAGCAATCAAACAACAGATCTTATTTTAGCGACAGCATTTATTCATCAAGGCCAGCCCGGGCGCGCAGAAGCACAGCTTGATTTCTCGCGCAGAAAATTTTTAGCGCGGAATCCCCGAAGTTATTTAATTAAAGCTTTGAGCGCGGCACATAAACTTCGGCCGAATGAAGCGAAGGCAATATTAAATGAAGCTCAAGACGTATTTTCAGCTGAGAAAAGCATTGTGGGGGTGATTCAAAAGCACTCGAAGCTGATTGAAGCCGGCGCGGATGTTGGCGAATTACTTAATCAAGTAAATCGAGATCCCGTGCTTGCTGCGCGCGAAGAAAGAATTATTGCCGGAGTTTCTCGCTCCGAATCGCGCCGGCGCTCTCAAGATGAGGGAGAAAAAATTTTAAAACTCCATACGCTTTATATGGATGTGATGCGCAGAAAAGCAAATGCGTGGAAAGATGGAGCTGAAAAAGTAGAAAGCGCGGGTTTTTTAGTTACGGACGTTGGCTATTATCCGATTGATACGGACAACGAATTCGAACACTTGCTGGCGATTTTCCCCAAAATTCGTGATAAGACAAATTTTAATCAACCCCTTCGCTTTCTTGATTTAGGATCAGGCGCCGGCAAGCTTTTGATACAAGTGCTAATGCTGGACGCCCATCTTAATGGAGTTGGCATCGAATATGATCAGGCGCTTTATGAAGTTTCTTTAGACCTCGCTGAAGAAGCCGCAAAACAAAAACTTATTTCTCGTGAGCGCGCGCATTTTTTAAAAGGGGACTTTTCTGTCCCTGAATTTGAAAAAGAAATTTCTTCCGCGGACGTTCTTTTTCATTATCAGGCAAGCTCATTTGACCCCGCGCTGCTTGAACAAGCATTGATTCGCTCGATGCGCCCAGGAGCCAAGCTTTTAGTATACGGGTCATCTCGTGATTATTTCCCAAAACTATCGGCGCGCGCTGGTTTTGAACGGGCGTTTGATGAGACAGCGCGAGTGACAACTTATAAAAGAAATTTCATGCCGCGCGAGCCCATCTCTTATCAAGATACAGCCGTTGTTTTTGTGCATACCGCGGGCATGGGGGATCACTCACTGCCTTTGGCGCTGGATAACCGGCGTGTGATTAAAGATGCCGTGAAAGCCATGCAAAATTTAGGCGGCAAAGAACTTGAATTTTATATTGACGGTCATCCGAGCTATTTGCCGCCGCGACCCGATCGCATTCGTTCCCGACAAGAAAACACAGCCGCGCTGACTTCGCCCTTTAGCTACGATTTTGATCCTGTCCGCAATCTGCGAAGATTTGTTATGGCTGGGGGAGAGTGTGAAGCTTGTTTTCAAGCCGCGCTCACTTCGCTATTGGAAGAAAGCAGCGGGCAAGCAGCACCGAAAGAAATCCATTTAGCCGCGGATGCTGTGTACCAAGTTGTTCCGGTCCCAGATGAAGATGATCTTCGCGGAGTGCTCCATGAATCAAAAGCTGTTTCCAGCGAGCAGGTTTTTGACATGGCAGCCAAAACGTTGGCTCGAAACAGATTTACTTCGATCGGCAAAATTTCTCGAGCTGAAAACTTTTTGACCCAAGGCACATTCTCAGAAAGCTCCCAGGTTGTTGTTTGGGACAATTATCGTGAAATGATTGATTGGATTCGTGCCGATCAAAAGAGATCTGAGGCGAGAGCCAATTTCAAAGCTGTTTGGAAAAGTGCGACAACCGCGGATGGCCAAATGCGGATGGCTTTGGGCTTGTTGCGCCGTGTCGAGCAATCACGAAAAACGCGCGGCTTAGATCTTCCGGACAAGCTAACTGAAATTTTAAAAAATGCGGATGAAATCGGCGTCGGACCGCATGCGCAGCTGAACAATACCATTGCTCTTTTGCGTATTTTAGGAATTCACGTCGCTTTTAAATTGATCCCCGGCCTTGGAACGGTAGGCGCGGCGGGATTGGGGATGATGGCGCTGAGTGGGCCTTGGTTTTTTGCGGGCCTTTCTCTTTTTATGCTGCAGGGTTTTTTGCGCGCGGCAACCACCGCGTGGTTCTTAACGGGAACGCAATTGCCCGCAAAAACAGGGCTGGCTTTTCTATCGGCAATTCCGGCGCTCGGAATTTTGGCGGTTCCGGTTTATATGCTTGCTTTAAAAGATCAGCGCGGGCTGGGTTTCGCTATTTTAGATTACTTTTGGAATTCCGCTTGGGACAAACTTCTTTTTCCATCATTGATGGCTTTAGGAGCGGGACTTTTTTGGGTATTGCGTTGGGGAGTGAATCTGGGAGTCTTTGCTTTAATAACAGCGGCTTCTGTTATTTTTTTTACTGGGTCAAAATACATGGAATGGCGTGATCAGGGACGGACTGTCTTGCAAAAAACAGTTGAAGCTGTTTCGGTGATAGGCGCGCTTGCCGGCTTTGGGGCAACGATCTTCTATTTTGGATTTTTCAGTCTGGCGACACTTTTTGTTTTTACCGCAATGGCTGTTCTTTTTAAGGGACTGCAAATATTTTTTGATTTTCGAGAGCGGCTTTTCCGTAAATCTTTGAGAGAGCCCGGCTCGCCCGCAGCGGCTGAGAAAAAAGAGGGCGATTTTAAAAACCGCTCAGAAGAGCGAAGCGCATTAGAGATTTTTGATGAAGCGGCGGACAATTTATTAGCTTATCCAAAAGCGCTTCTTCATTCACGCGGCTTAGAGCCCTATCTGGATGCGTTCGACCGCGAGCATTATGCCTGGGATGAAACGCATCAGCATTGGGCGTCGAAAGACTTTCATCCGACGATTACGGGCGCGAAGCGGCTTATTTTAGGGTCTTGGGAAGATATTCGGCGCGCCTCGCCTGGTGAACACGCGCGCATGAAAAATTTTGTCGCCATTCGTTTAAACACAACAGAAGGAGCGCGCAGTTTTTATGCTTTTGATGACCACGGCTGGTCGCTTCAGGCTTATGCCGAGGCGCATTGGCGCGGAGAAATTCCGGCGCTCGGCAACACACAGATATTTATAGACAAGCACGGTGATGATCGAAAAGTACGTGACGGGCAATATTACGCGGAAAGGTTTACCGCGATACTCCGTCAGGATGCCGGAACGAACAATAATATCGAATTTGATATGGGCGGTTTTAATAACACGCTTTGGTCTTCGGGGTTTATTCCGAAAGAAAATCATCATCGATATCATGCCCGCATGAGCTGGCTCAAGGAAATGATGATCGGTTTTCCAAACAATCGGGCTGTTTTGCTGAATGTCGATACGGACGTGACAGAGTTTATCGTGGGTGATTGGGGGAACGAAATGCCGCTTGGTTTGGGAGAAGAGGATTTTGAGTCGCTTGCCGTTGATTTAACCAATTTACGCGATCAATACGGCTTGACTCCGCTTACGGCGCATTTCACCACAACGCATTTTGAAAATGAAAATTTGGCAGATTTTTCTTTGCATTCAAACCGCATTCAATACGGCGACACCGAGCTTGCGCGTTTTCTTGCCCGCATCGCTCCGTTTATTTATTTTGTGAAAGATCAGCCCGTCGAATTGCGCGATCAGGCGATTGCGCAAGCGGCGCAAGAACATGCCGCGCAATGGAAGCAGGATTTTGGCGCTAAATTTAACCGTTCCGAAATGCGGGCGGAAATCATTTTTCCCGATGCGCAAAAAGTGAAAGATGTTTTTGAGAAAGCGGAGGGATCCGCGGTGCTTTCAGAGGAAGACCTTGAAACTGCTGTTCAACAAGCTGTGGCGGAAAGCCGTGCGTGGCTTGCCGACCGTGTTAAACAAGAAACGCCCGAAAGCGAAAGACGGGCCATCGCGCTTCAGGCCGCTGAAGAAAAAATTGACGAAAGAACTTTGTATTTAGAGCCCGAGCATTGCGGTCAGCAATGCGGTTTTTCTTCGGGGGATGTCAGAGACAGACTGTATTCTCTTTTGGGGGCGAAGGTCAAAATTCGGCGTATTCAGGCTAAAGATGGCTTTGGTGTTGCGCAAAGCCAAAAACACCTTCTAACACTTATATCGTTGCCGGACAAATCCAAAATTTTCCTTATAGATTTAACTTTCGCGCAGTTTATGGATCGAAAGAACAGCCCCTCTCCTTACATTGGGATGCAATTAAAAAGCAATGCGCCCGATCAGCTGAATACGCTTTTACGCCGCGGCTATGTCGATTTAACCGAGAACAAAGACTTTTTAACGCAATACGCTCAATCTTTTCTATCTGAGGCGGAGGATGATGACGCGCATTATCCTTTAGAGCATTTTCCCGCTGAGTATATTGCTGATCACACCGATTTGATTTCACAGCCCATGAGTGATTTTATAAATATTCCGGCAACCGCCGAAGAGAATTTCAAAAAATCTTTGGAAGAGCGCGGAACAAAATTTCTCATTTTAGCAAAAGAGCGGCGTGAAAGAATTTGGAGGGGATTTTTAAGCTTTTACCGGAATAGCGCAGGGCAGCAAAGCAATTTAAAAACAGAGGATGGCCGGTTTTTTGAATTTAGCGCGCGCTCCGAAATGCGGAATGATGAAGTGGGCAACCCTTTTTTCGTAATGGTTCACGGGGAATCGCGATATTGGCAAAAATTAGAAAGCGAGGGTTATTTTTCAGAAGAAGACAGGTCTTTGATCTTTGACGCCGTGGATGGATTAATTCGTCCCGATGCTTCAATTTTAGATTTAATGTCAGGCAGAAAAATTAGCTTTTCAAAAAAGCAGCGAAATATCACCGCCCTTGGATTGACGGAAGCTATTCTGCGCCAAAATAAAATCGACGGAAAGATCGATAATTTTGATGTGCAGGACCTAAACCGTAACTCTCAACTACCTTACGCTGATAAAGCATTTGATAGCGTGGTGATTTCTTTTGGCATCATGTATCTGACGCAGCCGGCGGAGGTTTTGAAGGAAGTGCGCCGTATTTTGAAGCCGGGGGGCAACTTGATCGTGATTTACGCCGAAGATTCCTGGGCAAGTTCTTCCGCGGTTGCTTTATGGAACCAACCAGGATTATTCCGCTATCGGGGAAGCCGTATTTATGGGCCGCCGTTTCTTTCGGATGATCACCAGGAATTCAGTCAATTTTATGGCCAAAGCGATGTTTTAAACTTTTATCTGCGCGGCGCAGGCTTTGAAATTACGGAGCGAAAAAGAGTTTTTGGAAAAAAAGACACGCGGGTTGTTGGTTCTGAAATGTTTGCTGAGATGGAAACGCAGAATATTTACCAAATTGTTTCTTCCGGCTCGTCCGCGCGATCTGAAGCGCGGCTGGATGAGTTGCTGGATAAAAACCGCCGCAATGCGGATGAATGGAAAGAAACGATTCGTCTTATTAAAGCCACTTTGCCCTTGGCCGAGGAAGTGACCCCTAGGATGATTGTTGAAGCACCGGCGGCAAAAGGAAAATTGCGTTATCAGACTTTAGTTATGGCGGTTCATCAAACCGGAGGAGATTATGCGAGCTTTGGACTTGATGCGGAGGAAAAAAACTCAATTTCTGAAAAAGAAACCAAAATCAAAGCGGCAGCTCGAGCTCTTCTAGCCGAAAAGAAAAGCCCAAGTCCTGAGGCCGTTTTGAGTTATCTTCAAAAACCAGCACATTTCTTTAAAGGGTTAGATGAAGGCGCGCTAAAAAAGTTAGGGCTTGTTTTTCCTGAAAAGAAAAAGACGGCGGATGAAAAATACATGCCTATTTTAGAAGCGCTTGTCCAAGCAGGAGAAAAATTCGAAACGGTTCGTGAGATTGCTATCGCGGCCGCAGGCGTTCCTGAGAGCTACGTGAAAGAGCTTGGCGCACCTAAGCTTACTGCTATGGGACTTCTCACAGGGGGAACAAACCCATATGAAAAACTTTCGCAAAGATTTCGAGTTGCTCGCCAAGCTAAAATTAATGCAGCGCAGGCTAGAAAAACCCCCGTACGAACAATTGCCGAGCTGTCTGAAAGCACAGGTATTCCAGCCACAACTTTAGCGAAATATACCGCGCAGCAGTTAGAAGAGCTTGGTTACATTCCGCGCCCCGTCAAGCTTGAGCGCGCGGTAAAAGCTTTGCTAGTTGAAAATCCCGGGCAAATTATTTCTTATGAAGTATTGGCTCAGAAAATAACTGAAATGGGCCTTGAAGATCTGAAGCCAGAGCAGCTGCGCGAATGGAATGCTTATCAAAAGCCGCCTTTTACCGCACAGCCCGGCTGGAGGAAGCGTTTCGAGCCGATCATGAAAGCCGTTGAAGTACTTGGAACGAATGATAGCGAATTAGACTTATTTTTTAAGAACTCACTTGGCGTCCAAACCGTCTGGATTTGGCAGATTGAATACTTTGTGGCTAAAGCGGCGGATATTTTAAAACAAAACCCTTATTTTCGAAGTAGATGGAATGAACAAACAGGAAAAGATTTTACCGCCGCGGTGATGCGCGCGCATACGGTTACAGAACCGGAAAAAGCCGAGCTACAACAGATATCCGCTAAAGACGCGGCTTTAAAATGGCTTGTTGCCACCGGCGGCGCAGAAACACTTAAACCGGCTGGGCCCGTTTCTACGATTCAAATTTCTTTGGAAGGCTTTTCCGAAAACGGTCAAACCTTGTATGAAAAGTATGAGTATGAAAAAACAAACGGCCTGAGTGCTGAGATGCTTGTTGAGCAGCTTGGTTTTTCGGATCAGCCCGGAGCAAAAAGAAGGCTGACGGATATTAAACAGGTTTTAATTGATGGCATTGATCAAGGCCGGTCTTGGCATAAAATCGGTTTGTCTTCCCGGACGAGCGCCTTAGTTATTAGGCATAAAAACTATCAAAGGCCGCAAGCCTCTCTTGCCGAAAGCAAAACAAGCTTGAATGTCGAAAAAACCTCTGTTCCGAGAAGGGAATTAAAAACAAAACCATCTCCGTCTCGTGCTACGGGTCGCCGCGATGCCCGATATTGGACCATTGCCATGCTTTCTGCCGCTCAGCGTCTTGAGGCCGATAAATTCTTTGACGTGGCTGAGAAAGCGATTCAAGCAATGAGGCAAGAAGGCGTTCGCAAAGATTATCTAACAAGTTTTACGCGTGTTTTTGATAAGCACGCTCGGCAAATGGATCTGCTTAGTCAGGAACCCGAAGATCGAGAAGCTTATCAGCGGTATCAGTTGATTTTAAAGTTAATAGGAGAGCTTCAAGCTTCTGCGCGCTCCGAAACCCGTTCGGTTCCCGCGGAACAATATTTTATTGTTGGGGATATTACCCGCGCGGATTTGATATGGTCGGAATCCGCGATGGGCTTACCTGAAAGCGATGATCCTGAAAAATCAAAGCGCCTTTTAGCCATTCGTGATGCATGGAATTATTTGCGGCCGATTCAGCGTGAAATCATTCGGCAAAGACATGGAATGAGCCAACACAAATCGACGGATTGGAAAAGTATCGCAAATCGGATAAATCGACACAAGGTTGGCATTATTCAGCTTCACACACGCACACTTGAACAACTTCAAAGCTTAGAAAATGGCGCAATGGCATTGTTTCAAGACACAGGTATTCCGTCCAAACATCTTCAAGAAGCTTTTAATTTGTTTTCAGGCAAGCCGCTTCATCAGTTAATTTTAAAATTAGAATACGGCTTGGATGGTATTCCGCGAGAAGAAGATGACACAGCCATCGCCAAGATTTTAAAAGAAAAAGTAAGCGCTGAACTCGATCGTGGGCAAGTCGCTGACCTCAGAAAACATCTGCTGAAGCAACTGAAAGTCTTGGCGGTAGAAAAGGGATGGACCGATCTTGAAATCATGCAAAAAAGAAAACGAAAGAAAGCTGCGCCAAAGTGGACAGAAGCTGAGCTTGAAAAATTTATGCGCGAAAGATCCGATGAAGGACTTGCGGCCAGAGGCGGAGTTATTGATGGTGGTTTTGAGTATGTATATAACTTAATGAGAGCTAGGCATGGAACATGGGAAGCCGCCCTTCGATTTTACGGAAGAAATCCCGAAGCAATCCGTTTGCGCTCCGCCTTGCCAAACCGGCTGGATGAAGCTGCCGCCTTACAAGCAGCGGCAATCTCTTCGGTGAAAGCACAGCCAGCGACAGCTCTGGAAACGCCTGTCGTTGCGCCCGCCATAGAAACAATAATTTTAATGGAAGAAGAATATTTTTATATTCAAGATCTTATTTCTCGCGGAATAACTTTGGCAGAAATGGTGCGCAGATCCGACGGGCATCATCTTCGCCCGATTTTTGCAGCGATTATGGGAATCATCAAAGTCACTGCGCCGATTTTTGAAAAATATTCAAATTTTGAAAATCGAGAAACCGCGCTCAAAGTTTTCAATGACCTCAAAGAAATTGAACTTCGAATTCAAAAATTGCCGTCGATTCCGGAACCGGATTTGCCGAGGCATCGCCCAGTCTCTGCCGTGCCCGCTACGGCGCCTCAACCCGTTGTTTCGCCGGTACCGCTTTCGTCCCATGACAAATTAGCGCAAGATTTTCAGAATGGTTTGCGTACTATCCTGAATGCCTTGGAGAGCTTTCAAAGCCGCTCAATTCATAATCAGGAAGGATTTGACCGCTTTAAAGGAGAGCTTGCCGGTTTCCGCGACCGTTTCGACAAAATTAAAAAAGCACTTGAAGAAGAACCGGGTTTAGCAAGCCGCTACGCGCAGATTCAAACGCAGTTGCGGCTTTTTGAAAATGCTTTGCGCGAACCCGAAGCCAAATTAAAAACAGCCAAGACTCGTTTTGAGGGCGGTGCAGTTGCTCGCAAATCGGCGCTATCTGTGCCGCCATTGAATCGGCCTCGGCCTTCAGTTTCGAATGTTGCGGCCGCTGAGAGAAAGCATGGGCACGGACACTATGCGCGGGCAAAGCGTTTAGAAAAAAACGAAAAGCCGGCACAGACAAATGATTGGCGCACAGCATTAATTAAAACCGGAAAAACGAAAGAGGCGCTGGAAGAAGATTTACTTAATTTGGAAGAGCTCTTGTCTCAAGAGCCTCAGGATATTTCCGCGACGGAGAAGCCCCGCATTGTCCGACTGGCAGAAACCCAACAAGCATGGCTTCGTATTTTAGCGGCGCTTTTTCTGCCTTCAGAAAAGCCGCGCGCGGAGCTAAGCAAGGCTGCCAAAGAATTTGAGCTGCTTTTTAATCAGGATGCGCAGATTACGCGCGACAAACACCGCATGTTAATGGCGGACCCGCGTTATCAGGCTTATGATGCCGCAGTGTCGCGTCTCAACGATGCTTCAAAAACAAGACTTGTTCCCGCAGGCAAATCGGTAAACGGCGCGGATCTTTTTACGTTAAGCATGGCAGAGATCATTGCCACCTCATTTTGGGATAAGCATGATCGTGATATTGCGCGCTCCGAAATGCGGGACCCTCAAAAAGCGGCCGAAGATATTTTTAATAATTTCTTTCTGGATCCTGTTTCACGGAAAAAACTTGTAACCACGCACCTAACCATTCGTACGATCGGGGAAGATCGCGGCCTCGACCCAGAAGATGTCGGGTTGTGGCTTTTGGAGTGGGATTTTGCGCGAGCCCTTGTTTTACAGCAGCTTGTCAGCAACCTGAATGGAATTCAAAAAACATCTCCCGAAAGACTTGAAAGCGCGCTTGATTTGGATTTGGCTTATTCGCAAGTCATGGAGCTTGCGGGAGGGCCTCAATATCGGCAAATTTTGAATTTTTTCCACGACAGCGAAGAGCTTCCGATCGACTTTGGAAGGAAAGTCGATGAGGCTATTTCCGGAGTTAAAGCGGACGTCGCAGAAGTGCATGCTTCGCAGGGTTCTCAGGAGTTAATTTGGCGGCTTCGGAATGATGCGAATGACTACAAGCGGTACCTGGATTACATTACGGGCATTGTGGAGAAGGAGAATTTTTGGAAATTTGACCTTGAGCTTGAGAGGTTAGAGTGGCAGCAAAGCGTGTTTTTTCGGTCAGAGGCACGGTATCAGCAGATTTTGAACTCAGCGCTCAAACGAGTAAGTCCGGATCAAGCGGCTGAATCGTTGATGGAAATCGAATTCGAATTGTCGGTCCAGGAAGAAGAAAAATTGGACTCGGAATTAAAAGAGCTCGCGATTTATTTTGCTGAACAAGGTGATTTAGAAAAAGCCGCCGTGATGTTTTGGCTGATTAAAGATGACAGCGTTGCGGCAAGTCTTACGCAAGAAACAAAAGGCCTTGAAAATCTTGGAAGACAGCGGGAGGCGCTTATCTCGTCCAATGCCCAGCACTTAATGCTTAGCGCAAATCGAACGGCAAGCGTTGAGCGGTCAGCGTTGAACGGTCCGAAGGCACGAATTTTAATCAGCCGCGAAGAGCTTGTCAAAATGTCAGAAGAAAACTTTTTGGCTTTTTACAAATTTTTCTATCAAAACCAAGAGTTGGAGCTGTCCGTCTACAGCTCCGGCTCAAAAAATCCAGAAGAGGAAACGCGTGTCGGCTTGCTTGAGGCCGTCCCCTCGGCAAAAACCGGCCGCGTTTCTTTCTTCCTGGACCTGTCTTCCGCGGCGCAAGGCGGGGAAGCGATTGAGTTTTCTTCTGTGCCGGGGACAAAAACAGTGCGTGGTAAAAAGATCGCCGCAGCGGATATTCGCACAGTCGAAGGCATGGCATCCGGATTTTTAGCCGCCATGGGTATGGAATATACCGAAGAGAAAGGCTTTGTCCGCGTGACGAACGGGGTCGAAATCAGCCGCTTTTTTGAATTCTTGTCTTGGCAAGTCTTTGCGGCCTCGGCGTAAAGGCTTCTTGTCCGCCCGTCTTTCACCTTATATAATGCGCGCTCTTTCAGCCAAATTTTTTTAGGGAGTTTTATGGGGTTTAAGTGCGGTATCGTCGGTTTGCCCAATGTCGGCAAATCCACTATTTTTAATGCAATCAATAAAGAGTCGCGCGCGCAGGCGGCGAATTATCCATTTTGCACCATCGAGCCCAATAAGGGCATTGTTCCTGTTCCCGACAATCGCTTGGAAACACTTACCAAATTAATTAAACCGCAAAGCAAGGTTCCGACTACGGTTGAGTTTTATGATATCGCCGGATTGGTGAAAGGCGCGGCGGAAGGCGAAGGGCTCGGCAATAAATTCTTAACCCATATCCGCGAGGTCGAAGCCATCATGCATGTGGTGCGTTGTTTCGAAGACGCGAACATTTTGCATGTTTCCGGCAGCGTGAACCCCGCGCGCGACGTAGAAGTGATTGACACCGAGCTTTGCTTAAAAGATCTTGAAACCATCGGCACGCGTTTTACCAAGAATGAAAAGCTCGCGCGCAGCGGTGATAAAGAAGCTTTGGCGATTCAGCCCACTTTGGACAAAATTAAAAAAGCGCTTGAGGCCGGTACGCCTTTGCGCAAAATCGGTCTTACCGAAGATGAAAAGTTTACGGTAAAGGAATGCAGCTTTCTGACTTTGAAGCCCGTGTTTTATTGCGCGAATGTCGCTGAGGGTGATTTGCCTAACGGCGGACCGCTTGTGAATGAAGTGCGCAAAATTGCGGATGCCGAAGGCGCGAAGGTCGTTGTGATCTCGGGCAAAGTTGAATCAGAAATTATCGAGCTTTCCGAAGATGAACAAAAGAGTTTCCTCGAAGCGCTTGGACTTGAAGAGCCCGGCATGCATAAATTGATTCGTTGCGGCTACGAAACTTTGAATCTCATTACTTATTTAACCGCCGGTGAAAAAGAAGTGCGCGCCTGGACAATTATGCGCGGCATGACCGCACCGCAAGCCGCGGGCGTAATTCACAGCGATTTTGAACGCGGTTTTATCCGCGCGGAAGTGATGAGTTATGAAGACCTGGTTGCTTGCGGATCTGAAAAGGCCGTTAAGGAAAAAGGCCTCCTCCGCGTCGAAGGCAAAGAATACGTCGTCAAGGATGGCGATGTTATGTTGTTTCGATTCTCAGTGTAGAGCAAAGGCAAAGAGTTAAAGCTTGGCATGTAAGTCCTGAGACCTTCGATATTGCTCAGGGTAAACCAGTCGAAGAGCGATGTTGTTTCCTTCTGCTTTTTAGTTTTCCTACCCACCGCGGGAGCAAGTTAGCGCGTATTTTAAATATAACTATTAAGATCAATTCTAATCAAATTTGACTAATAGTATAGTTGCCTCACCAACTTATTTGTTTTTTTTTACCACTTAATGTAATCTTTGCAAACTAATTTAGATTTTAAAAAGGAGAGAATGAATGAAATTTAATATGCGCAAAATTTTTACCAATATTTTCATTCTTATCTTCCTAATTAACTCCGTCTTCCCCGCCCAAGCCCAATTTGTAAGGACAGAGCCAAAAGCTAAAACTTTCAGCGGAGTTGCTTTTCAAGCTATTTCTGTGCCCGAAAGTTTGGCTTTTAAGGATAAGAGCTTCCGCGGCAAAAAACGCGAAGCGCTTTGGATTTTAAATGATGCCCATGCGGTTCCTTCCGCGCAGGAATCGATTTCACAAACGTTGCAGTATTTACAAAAAGAGGCCGGACTCAATTTTGTGGGAGTTGAAGGCGCGACAGGTTATTTTGAAACCACGCTTTTGCGTGCTTTTCCTGATTCTGAAAAACTGGAACAAAGCGTACGTGAGCTTTGGGGAAAAGGGGAAATTTCAGGCGCGACTTTGGCGGCTCTCACGAGCGGAAAGCATGCGCGTTATTTTGGAGTTGAAACATCCGGACTTTATGAACAAGGGTTAAGAAATTATTTTACCGCGAAGAAAACAGCGCCGGCGCATCAAGAAAAACTTAACGCAATACAGGCTCAAATAAGAGAGCTCAAGCAAAAATTATTTTCGAAGGAGCTGCGGCGATTTGACGATTTGCGCTTGGAGATGAAAACAAACTCTGCGCAAAGCTTGCCTCTCATTTTAGATTTGGCTTCGCGCGAGATCGCTGATGATATCAGCCAAAATTTTCAGCATCTTTTTGCGCTTGCCCAAGAGCTGAAAGGGAAACACGAAGTTTCATCCGAGGCTTTGTCGGTGTGGAGCCGCGAAATCGGGCTTAAGATTAAATCTCAAGCGGAACAGAAAAAATGGTCTGAAAAAGAGCAGGCGTGGCAAACCGGGAATTTTTCGGACGCCCAGTTCGCGGCTTTTGCGTTTCAGTTTTGCCGAGAGCAAGGCTGGGCTCCGCGAATTCCGGAAGAATTACAAGTTTTGGCCCGACGCGGTGAAACTCTTGCGCGCATGCGATCCAAAGTTTTTGTCCGGGAGTGGGAGCAGCTCCTGGTTCGGCTTGAAGTGGCTTTTGCAAAAAACCAGATAGAACGAGACCTAATGGTTTTAACGCATCAAGCTGAACTTTTAAGCGACTGGCTTCGTTTAGAGCTTTCAAGTGAGGGTTGGAAACGGGCCGTAAAGCCATTCTCTTTTGTTTCCGACTCAAAAATGAAATTGCTTTCCGCGGACTTAGAAAGTCTGCGCCAACAGCTGGCGGCGTCCGATCTCGCCCGCTTTTATGAAAATGCTGAAGCGCGGGAAAAAGATTTGATTGAAAACACACTGAAGCAAATGCGCCGTGAAGGACAAACAACCGGAGTTTTAATTGCGGGCGGTTTTCATACGGAAGGTTTAGCAAACAAGCTCGAGCAGCGGGATATTTCGTATTCGGTTTTAACGCCAGCCATCGCGGAGCTTCCTGCTGAGAGCCGCTACGATGCGCTTATGCACGGCGATGTCTCGTGGAAAAATTACTTGCGCGCCGAGAACAAACAAATTCAGCTGTATGAATCTTTCGCGCGCGCTATGACGCATCAGCTGCTGGATTTGGAAAAACAACAAAAAGACCCGATACGCATTCTCGCAAATTATAAAGCTTGGCGTGAACATTTAATTCGCGGTATTCACGCGGCTGACGCGAAAAGGAATTTACAAGCGCTGGCGCTTTTGGATGAAATTGTTCTCGAGGCTATTTATCCGGATGAATACGCGCCGCTTAAACAAAACTGGAAAAAAACTTTTTCTAAAATATGGCCTGTTTTAACGAGACTTAAAAAAATCGGAAAACTTAGCGCGCCCTCTGCCGGCCCGGCGTTCTCCGGAGCGACAGCGATGTTTGCTTTGGGCAATCCCTTGGTGCCGGAGGCTCCTGTTATTGCGATGCCTGGGGTGGAAGCGCCCACCACTTCTCCCGCGGTATTCCCAAGCGAAACCACCGCGCCGACTTTGCCGCGATCCGAAATGCGTGTGATGTCGCCGTTGATGGCACATATAAAAGAAGGCACAACGGATTTATTTTTTGTTCACGCCGCCGTTTCTTCTTTGTTAGACAAGCTGACCGAACGGCATGAAACGGAACCCGTTTCTTTCGAAAATATTCGCGATCATTATCGTTGGAAATATTCAGAGCGATATAAGCGCCTCACCGAAAAAGGATTTGTGCCCGCTTTGGGTCTTCAAATGGAGCTTGCCGATGAACTTTTAAGCAACGCTCTTAATGCTCTTTCCGAAGGCGAGGCGAGCCTTTTTATAAAAAATGAAAAGGGATATTTTCCGCGCAATCCGCGGGCTTTGGCAATTAAAGGAGACCACGCGGCTTATATTCGCCGTGATTTGATCCGAGCGATTGAAGTCGGCGGCAATGGTTTTAAAACGGTTATTCAGGATTATGTGCGGAACGCGAATGAAAGTGAATTTTTGAATCCCATCGAGGGGAAGTGGCCGATTCTTAAGGCTGTGTTGCTTTTAGAAAAAAGACAAAGAGAAAAACTGCTTCGCTTGCTTTTGGAAGAGAAGACCTTCACCAATCTGCCGCTTGTGCAATCTATGATTCTTATGCTGCAAGCCGATGATTCCCTCGGCTGGCTTCGTCAGCAGATAATTGAGAGCATTCAAAAAAAGCAAGGGGCTGTTTCTGTTCCGACAAAAAATAAAAATTTAAAGATATTCGCGTTTGTTTCAAAAAACAGTGTTCGTTTTGTTTTGATTAAAAACGCTTCCGGAAAAATTATTGATACGGGCGTAGAAAATCTTGGAATGGCGGATCAGGGAGTTGTTTTAGCTGATTTGTTCAGAGGGGGATTAAAACTTGAAGACGTTAACGTGCTTGAAGTTCGTAATGCGGTTACCAATGCGTTTTACAGCGCCTATGCCGTCAGCGGTATGATCCGCAACGGGCTCTCGGTTTTTATTCCCGCAGAAACAAATGAAGAGTGGCAGGTTTTGGATTTCGTCCATCGATCCGAGACGCGGCTAAGAAAAGAAAACGGATTTGTGAACGTGAAAGATTTTCCGTTTCTTTCAAATCATACGGTTTATAGCCGTCAATTTGAGGCCGGTTTGCCGCGGCATTTGCTTGAAAAAATCGAAAGCGCGGCCTTAACAGGAGAAGATCAGCTGGTCAAAGAATTTGGGATTTCGAAAGAACTTGCGGCCGCGCTTGTTGCGCAAGTTAATTTAACCGGCGGGCTGGGCGCGTTAATGCCGGATTTATTCGAAGCCTGGGAAGCGAATGCCATGCCGGTGACAGGCATTCATCCGCTTTGGAATTGGATCAAGAACCGCCCTGAAAAAGCTCTGGGCAAGGATGGCAGCCGGCTTCCGCTTGGGAATATGGTAAAGCAGCACATGGAAGATACGGGAATTCATTTCGAAGTCGCCCTTCCGATCACACAGCGGTATCGTTCTTACGCTCAAAATAGCCGCGCGCGCGAGCTTTTAACCGCGGCCGGGCATAAGCAAATTTTTGTGCGCATTTATAAGACATACTCTCATTTTCAAAATGCGCCCCAATACTATCTCGATTCGTATTACGTTGAAAACGGCAAAGAGGTTCCGGTTTTCGGCGAAGTTTATGACGATGACAATGCTCTGCGAGATTTTCATATGGCTGTTTTTAGCCAGGCCAGCCAAACGCTGATTCAAAAACTTGAAGGTAAGGGTGACCCTGAAGACATTGTTTTATTGGATCACGAGGTGTTTACGAGCATTCCCGCAGCGCGTCTTAACAGCGCCAAGCTCGCAACTTTGAACCACACGGTTTTTCGTCCGGGGTTGTATGAGCCCTCTGAGAGCTCGTATGAATTATTGGGTTTCCCGGAATGGCTGCGAGGCACGATTGCGCATGACGGCAAAATCAGTATCGCGGATTACACGGCCGAAGCTTATGACCTCTTGACGGGCGTTGGTTTGGTGGAGCATGTCCCGGCATTGCATACCAATATTTTCCGCTGGGGCTGGCAGAAGCTGCGCGGATTTTTTGACGGCAAGCGGCGCAGTACCAATGGGGTTTATCTCCCGCGCTGGCAATCGCATCCGCGTCGTAAGCTGATAGAAGATTATAAAAAGAGGCTTAATATTCCAGTGCCAAAATTCGGGTTGCCCGTTGAAGCCTCCGACCATGATTTTTTTATTGAGCTTGATAAGAAAAAAAATGCGGCGCTAAAAAAAGACTTTATTTTAAAAAATGAAGCGGTGGGCGCTTCCGATGCCGCCGAGCTTTTGATTTGGCTTTATGAAAAGCACGGCTTCGAATGGCTTAAGGACTCTTTGGGCGCGTTTATCGAAAAAGGAAATGTCGCAAATTTAATCGCGGACCTCAACGGAATGCGCGCAAATTTGAATGACATGATCGGAAAAGAGGCATCAGCTGACAAACAGTGGGAGGCCTTTTTTAGACAGCGCGGAAAACTTATTCATGCCTTGCTTCAAGATCCGATCGGAGCGAATGTCCGGCGCCAGGTCCCTTATAAAGGACCGGATAAATATGTGGAAGTTTTAAACAGCTTTTTGACGTTGGCGAAAGCTCAAACCGGAAAGAGCTTTGATCAGGGGGCTCTTTTTCAAAGAATCAAAGGGCAGGTTGAAAAAGGCGACTTTGGCGATCCTGAATTTCAGGATTTGCGGGCGGCGCTTAAAAACTCGGCAATTAGTCAGGAAATACGTGAGCAAATGGCGCGCGTGATTATTGGCGGGCGTACTTTTGACATGGGCGCGCATGAGCGCTTTTTGTATATCCGCTTTATGGCGAATTTGCTTGGTCTTGAAAGCCGGTTTGCTACGGTTGAAAATTATAATTATCACGAGGCGCGATTAATTTTTAAAGGCGCGCAAGCCGGCATTATGCTTTCGGATGAAATTTTGGAAGCTTCTGCCACCAGTATGGAAAAAGCGCAAACCAATATGGCCGAGGTGATCGGTGTTTTTGGCGGAGCGGTTCCTGAAATTTGGATCATTCGCAGTACGCAAACGGGTGAAATCAAAGAGGTTTTAGACAAAGATAGTGATCCCGCGATGACGCATAATGAACTGCGGGAAAAACTTAAAAGCGGGGAGTGGGAGATTTTGAATGGTATTTTGGTGGAATACCAGGATGGTTCCAGGAGTGAACAAATCGGCGGGTTGCGCAGGCCTTCCGCGGCCAGCTTGGTGGCGGCGCTGAAACAATTGCGCGCGTCACGCGGCAACCCCGAAACCCGTCATCAACGCATGTATGACACTTTGGCCTCGTCGTGGAAAGTAGACATGGTTACAAGCCAGGCTCAGGCCCACGCGTATTTACTGGAGGGCATGCTTAAAATCAAAGCAGATCAAAAAGCATTGCTTGGGAAAACAAAAGCCGCAGATGAAGATTTTAAGCACATCGCTTCCGCCGGAGTTTTTAACTGGAATGTTCAGCGCGAAAATCTGCATCCTTTTTATCGTGGCGGCATGCTTGGTTTTGTGAGCGCTTTCCGCTGGTTAAAAAGCTGGCAAAAACCGCATCAAAATTCATCGGACGGCATGGCTTCACGGGGCGAAGACGCGCTGGCGGCGATTCAATTTCACGCGGCAAACGGGGATGTTTTTGAATACTTGCTCAAGAATCTTGCGCCGCTTTCGGGCGGCGTCGAGCCTTTGCGCGAGCGTATTCGAGTTTTGCAGGAGCAGGCAAAAAAAGCGGAGAAAGAACGTGTGCGCGTCGCGTTAAATCTCGAAGCGCTCGAGCTTGTGGATCAGTTTTTTGTAAAAACGGCCGGCGAATGGCTGGAAGAATATGTTGCGGATACAACATCGCCGGAAAGACGGCAAGCTTTGCGTGAAGTTTTAGAAAAATCCGCTTTTGTGGAAGAGCATAAAAACAAACCGCAACAGCCATGGGCGGAATATATCGCGCGTTATCTGGATCATCATCCTTTGGCAACCCCGCTTGAAACTTCCGATACTCGTGTGCGCTCCTTTGTTTTTGCAAAATCAGATCAGCCGATTTTAATTAACCTGAGTGTGAACGCGGCATCTTCCGAAGAAAAGGATGCGGCCGGAAAAACCATCCGCAAAGCGCGCGCGACGGTTTATTTGAATGAGTCAGCCGCAAAGATTTTGGGCGGCGAAAGCTTTGGAAAGCAGGAGCTTTATCGTGTGACAGAGCCGGCACGGGAAATTGATTATAAATTGCATACCGCGGTGGAACTGCAAGATGCTTTGGGAGTTGGAATTCCGATGCCGCTTGGCGTTGAGGTTTTGGCTTGGCGCCCCGCGCAGGCTGAGCTTGCGGGTGTTTTTCAGCGCGCTTTTCAGGCAAAAAGTTTTTCTGATGCCGTGAACACGCTTTCGCAGCGCGTTCAGGACGCGGCTAGCTCGCATACCGCCGATGATTTCTCGAGGTTCTCAGCGAACGGGGAAGCGAAGGAGGCTTTTTTAAGAGAGTTAGCAGATTTAGCGAGTCTTGATCCCCGCTCCGCCGAGCACCTTTTTACGCAAGACGGGCGCAAAGCCGTGATGGCCTTTATTTTAATGACGCATCCTGAACTTTTAGATTCCGTCAAGCAATGGCATCGTGATTTTTACGCAAAGCTACAAATTTTGCGCTCGGAAAACCCGGATTTTTTTAATAGCCGCTCGTCTGTGCGCGTGATTAACTCATCCCGCAACGGGACTTTGGTGTTAGCGCGCCAAGACGGGAATGGAAATTTATTGTTTGCTTCGCTGCTTTTCTATGTGAGCCAACGGGAGATTAACTTTGACGGCAAAGTAAACACAACTTTAAGCGGCTTGGAAGGACTGCTTGTCAGATCACCTTATAAGATTACGGATGGGCTTACCAGACAGATTTATGGAGAGCGTTCCGATTTGCTTAGCTCCTGGGTCAACCGCATTCCGTTTAATGACCGCTCTCAGTTTTTGATTCTCGAGCCGGTCAAGCGATCTGAGTTCCGCGGTTTAGCGGAATCGCAGCAACGTTCCGAAGTCGTAACTGAAGGACGCATGGAGGCAAAAGGGGAAAGTTTCTTGGTTGCCGCGATTAGATTTATGGGTTTTGCTTTTAACCCGGGCCGGGCCGCGTGGGCGGAAGAAGTTTTGCACCCTGTTTACGCCGCGGGAATTTTGGCGAGAACGCATCCTGAACATTTTGTTCCGGCTTTAATTTTGTCTTCAAACGGAGAGTGGATGACGCCTCATCAAGAAAACCGTTCTGAAGCGAGGCTTTGGGATCAGCTGGGGGCGTTTGCTTCTAAGCATTTTGAAGCGCATCCGAATACACCGCTTCATTTAGGATTTACGGTTCTTTATGATGAATCGCTGGATGAAATGTTATTGGCGTACGCTGAAAAAATAAATATGCTTCAAAAAGAGAACGATCGGGGATCGCTCATTAAGAATCGTTTGACAGTCTTTTTGGCGCCGAATCAAAAGATGTCCGAAAATTTTTCTCGGCAGGCGCCAAAACTTGGAATTGTTTCGAAGCAGCTCAGCGCCGGTAAAGAAGCGGCGCAAATCGTTTCTTTTTTGAAAACGGAATCCGCGCGATCTGTTTTTGCTTATGGGTTTGAAGCCTTTAATCTTTCGGATCAGGAGTTGGGCGGTTTGCGCCCGCTCATTGTGGTCAGCGCTTTTTCACCCGAAGCCACTTTTAATCCTGCGGTTATGTTGAATTTGGCCACGGCTTCAGAGGGAAGCATTACCGCCGACGTGATTCAACGGGTGTTTGTCGGGTATCAGCAATTTGTTCGTTTAACCAACGGATCACTTGCTTTGTTGGAAAATATTTTGAAAGACAAACTCCTCGAGCTTCAGGTAAAACAGCTTATTTCCTCGATGGCGTAAAGGCTGTTTCCATGTACTTTGCCCGCACTCATATCGGGGATGACTGTCTCCGATATGGCGTGGGGATGGTCTTTGGTCTCTAGTCTGTGCTAATATTCTCCATGTCAAATTTTCTTTATAAAGTGAAAAAGGATTTCCGCGGATGCATCGAGCGTGATCCCGCCGCGCAGACTTCTTTCGGCTGGCTCGAAGTTCTTTTGCTTTGCCCCGGCTTTCATGCTGTTTTGCTTTACCGTATCGCGCATGTGATTCATTCTTGGGGAGTTCCCGTTTTGCCGCGGTTGCTTTCTCAGCTCGGCCGGTTTTTTACCGGAGTTGAGATTCATTCCGGCGCGAAAATCGGCGCGGGGCTTTTTATTGATCATGGCATGGGTGTTGTCATCGGCGAGACTTCTGAGATCGGTGAAAACGTGACTCTTTATCAAGGCGTGACCTTAGGCGGCACCGGTAATGAACGCGGTAAGCGGCACCCTACTTTGGGAGATCATGTTGTGGTGGGCGCCGGCGCGAAAGTTTTGGGAAATATCCGCATAGGTAATTCAGTAAAAGTCGGAGCCGGTTCGGTTGTCGTTCATCCCGTGCCGGACAATTGCACCGTGGTGGGCGTTCCGGCTGAAATCGTAAGAAAAGAAGGCAAAAAAGTCGCGTGCATTGATCTGGAGCATGGTGATTTGCCTGATCCCGTTCGTGAACTTAAAAATCGCGTTCGCGCGCTTCAAAAAGAAATTGAAACGCTCGAGGCTTGCCTCAAGGCTCAGTCTGATAAAACCGAAGCTTAGCGCGGTGAGACTTTTTTCACTTTGTTATTTAGATAAGATGAACCGAAAATGAAACGGGCCGTTCTTGCGGAAGCATTTGTGTCCGTGTTATTTTTTATTTAGGACTTATACTAAATATCGATCGAGCAAGAGAGGCGTTGATGACGATGGCGACAAGGTCGGGAAGTAAGGGGTTTACGCTTGTTGAAATTATCATTGTTCTCGCTGTTTTAGGATTGCTTGTGACTATTGCCTTGCCTGCGCTTTTGCGCAATCGCGTGATCGCGAATGAATCCGCTGCCAAAGCGAATTTGCAAACTTTTGCCGGAGCAATGGAATCGTACCGAGCCGCTCAACCGACTCCGGCCTATCCCAATGATATGAGTGATTTGACCGCCGCCACGCCGCCTTATCTTGATACGACCTGGGGCGCGGGAACAACTCTTACGAAGAGCGGGTATAATTTGACTTATGTGCGAACCGGAGACGCGATTTACGCCTTAATTGCCGAGCCCAGTGAAGTTGCCGTTACCGGCAACAACTCTTTTTGCGTGGATGAATCCGCGCTTATTTGGACCTCAGAAACCTCGGCCGGTGCTTTTACGAGCTCTCCCTGTTCCGGCGGCACCGGCGCGGTAACTATTTCCTAATTTTTTATGACGGCTAAATATTTTTCTTATTCTGACGGAGGCGCGCGCGGTAATCCCGGACCCGCGGCAATCGGTGTTTTGATTTGCGATGAAAAAGGTACAGCGATTTTTGAGCAAGGGGAAACCATCGGCGACAACACAAACAATGTTGCGGAGTATCAGGCGGTGATCAAGGCATTGCAAACCGCCGAAGATCTCGGAGCGCATGAAATTGTGCATCATATGGATAGCGAGCTTGTAACCAAGCAATTGCGCGGAGAGTATCGCCTGAAAGCGGAGCATCTTCGCCCTTTTTTTCTCAAAGTCAAAGAGCTTGAAAAAAAATTTAAAAAAATCACTTATATTCATGTTCCGCGTGAGCACCCGCAAATGCGGAGAGCCGACCGGCAAGTCAACCGTGCTTTGGATGAGGCGGGCTTTTAAATGAGCACCCAACTTACACGACTAAAAGAAGTGTAAGTTGCGCGTGCGAATTTATCCCGAGCGAACGACTTGTGGTGAGCATGGTCGAACCAAGTGAGTCGAGGGATCGGCAAGTTTAAAAAGGAAATGTGATGCAAATCATCTGGATTGCTTTGATCGGGATTTTCGGCGGCATCATGAGCGGGCTTTTGGGCGTGGGGGGCGGACTTATTTTTGTGCCGCTCATGACTTTCTTTTTGGGGTTGACCATTCATCAGGCTGTCGGAACTTCGCTTTTAATTATTATTCCCACGTCGATTGTCGGGGTTTGGGTGCATGCTTCTCAAAATCATGTTCAGGTTAAAACCGCGCTTTTGATCGCCAGCTTCGCCATTTTAGGCGCATGGCTCGGATCGCATCTTTCCGGTAAAATCGACCCCTTGCTTTTAAAGCGCATTTTTGCCGCTTTTCTTGTGCTGATCGCGCTGAAACTTGCATTCAGCAAATAATCAAGCGTCCGATAATCCTTTCCACCTGAAAAGACTTTAATTTCACACCTTAAATCTGCCCCGAAAGAGCTTTCAACCCTGGGGGGCGAGACTTATAATATGCGCTCTTCAGGCTTCAAAATGAGCGGGTTAAATTCATGACTACAAAATCTTCCGAAAACAAGGTGGGGCAGAGTCTTTTTTTAAACGGGCAAATTGCGCGCGCCGTTTTTAAGTTTTTTGCTTCGCTTCAGCTTGCCATTGGCACGCTTTCCGCGTTGATGATTATTTTGGCCGTCGGAACCATTGTTGAATCCCGTTTTAGCGCGGATGCCGCGCGCATTCTTGTTTATGACACGCCCTGGCTTACTTTGATTCTTATCGTGCTTGTCCTCAATCTGGCTTGTTCCGCGGCCGACCGCCTGCCTTGGCAAAAAAAACATATCGGTTTTGTGCTGACGCATTTAGGCATCATCATTGTTTTAGCCGGTTCACTTGCGACGCAGGAAGCCGCGGTGGACGGGCAAATGTCCATGACGGAAGGATCTTCGGGTAAGTGGGTCACGCTCAAAGAACCGATGCTTTATGTTTACGCGCAGGCCTTCAAAGAAGAGCGCATGGTGCCCTTTAAAGAACGCGCCTTGCGCTGGAAGGGCCGCGAAAAAATCGCGCAGTTTCAAACAGAAGGCAAAGAAGCCCAGCTTTTTCTCACCCAATTTTATCCGAACGTGAAAACCGAAGCGGGCTGGGTTGCGGCGGAGAAAGGGCCCGGCGCGGTTCAGGTTTCATTGTGGAACAGTTTTGTGAATGTGAAGCAATGGCTGGCTGATGTTCCGGCGAGCCGTGAGCTGCCGCTTGGCCCCGCGGTTTTGAAGTGGGCTAGTCAATTTGCTCAGCCTGAGAAACAACCGACTCAATCCGCCATTGAGTTGAAAAGCGCGGAGGGAGTTTGGTCGGTTCCGCTGCCTCCAGACAACAGCCTTCCATTTGAACATCAAATCGCCGATGGTTTTTTTGTAAAAATTTTATCGCTTTACCGGCATGCCTATGTGGAGGAAAACATTTTAAAAGAAGGTTTGCCCCCGGAGCACGCCGATAATCCTGCGGCCGTGCTTGAAATTACAAAAGACGGAAAGACGGAAAGACATACGGTGTTTGCGCAATTTCCCGATTTTCCGACGGTGCATGGAAAGCACGAAAGCGAGCTGGGTTTTCAGGCTGTTTATATCGACCCGCGTTTTGTTCAGCTGGCTTCAAAAAACGAATTGCGTTTTGTGCCTCAGCCCGACGGCCTTTATTATCAAATCATTAATGATGATAAGTTGAAGCAGGGAAAGGTTGAAGCGGGCAAAGAAGTTCAAACCGGATGGATGGATTTAAAGTTCAAAGCCGAGCAGGTCTTGCCGCACGCGGCGGCGGACATGAAGGTTTTACCGCTGGATGATGATGACCCCAGCGAGGCCGCTGTCGCCGCGGTTTCACTGGAAATTCAGTCTTCTCAGGGAAGCCAGTCTTTTTGGCTGGCGGAAGGTTTGCAGAAAAGCCTGATGCTGGAAGACGGTCTTTTTGAAATGGTGTATGGGCGCAGGCAGCTGGCGCTCGGCTTCGAAGTGATGCTGAAAGATTTTCGCGTTAAATTTGACCCCGGCACCGAGCGTCCCGCCGCTTATGAAAGCGACGTGGTGGTGAAAGATTTTACGCGCGGAACATCATTCGAAAAAACCATTTCAATGAATCAACCGCTTGTGTATCGCGGCTTTCATGTTTATCAGGCGGGGTATCAGCAGAATCCCGACGGAACGGAAAGCTCGGTGTTTGCCGTCGCGCGCGATCCCGGTATTCCTTTGAAGTATGCCGGCGCCGCGATTATGGTTTTTGGAATTTTGTTGATGTTTTATACGCGCGCTTACTCGTCGCGCAATGAAAAGGGGCTCAAATGACAAACAAAGTAATGCCGGCAAAAAATTTATGGGTACTTTTTTTTCCGCTGCTGCTTGTTCTTTTTTCTCCGGGTAATGTTTTTGCCGATGATCAAGCTTGGTCTGAAACATTGGGTAAAATCGCCGTTCAGCAAGGCGGGCGCGTAAAACCTTTCGAAACTTTCGCGCGCGAAGCCGTGCTTTATGTCACCGGGAAAACGAGCTGGCAAAAACAGCCCGCGGTCGAAACCGTTTGGAGTTGGATGGCCGCCCCTGAAAAGTGGACCAGTCAGCCGCTTATTTATGTCAGCGCTCCGCAGGTGCGCGAAGAGTTTGGTTTGAAGCTGATCCGCAAGCGCGTTTCCGCCGAAGTTGTTTTGGAAGAAAAAGGTTTTTCGCAGAAAGTGCAGGATGCCATTCATCGCCGCGAGAAACGCGAGGCTCTTTCATTTAACGATAAAAAGCGAATCGAAGTTTTTGAGCGCGCCATTTTTTTAAGCCAGCTCGGAGCGGGAGAATTACCGGGCTGGATTCCGGAAACAAAAAATCCTCACGGCGCATGGATGCGTTTCAGCGACTTTGGCGCCGCCGAGCCGCCCCAATGGATGAAAGCATTGCCGCGCAAAGAATTGGAAAGTTTTAAAAAATCCGCTGAGCAATTCGCGACAGCGTTTCGCGATCCTAAAAATACGGATGAAATGAAAGCTTCCGCCGCGGAACAGTTTAAAACGGCATTGGAAACGGTGTGGAGCCGAACCGGCATGGCGATTGACCAAAGGGCTTTAGACCGCGAAATTTTCTATAATCGTCTGCATGCCTTTGGCCGAGGTTCGAAGCTTTATCTGATGGCGGGACTTTTCTTTTTTGTCGCGTTGGTTTCAAATCGCCGCCGCAAGCAGGAGCGTGATTATCCGCTTTGGGTTGGACTTGGAATTTATGCGGGCGCGGTTTTATTGCATGTCTTAGGCTTTTACTTGCGCTGCTCTATTTCCGGGCGCGCGCCGGTTACGAATATGTACGAGTCGATCGTTTGGGTGTCTTTAGCTACGGCATTGTTTGCTGTGCCTATTTTTTTCTATCTTCGAAATATTGCCGTCATGATTATGGCCGCGTGCGTCGCCGCGCTGGGATTGCTTGTCGCGGAGTCTTTTCCCGCGGTGCTTGATCCGGCGCTGTCTCCGCTTGTTCCTGTTTTGCGCAGCAACTTATGGCTTACGGTGCACGTGTTGACAATTACGATGAGTTACGGTGCTTTTGCGCTGGCGTGGGGCTTGGGGCATATTGTTGTTTTTGGTTATGCTTTCCGCAAGCAAACGGAAAGCTTAGTTTCGCTCGCGAACGCGGTTTACCGCGCGATTCAAATCGGAGTTGTCTTGCTCGCGGCCGGCACGGTTTTGGGAGGCGTTTGGGCCAATTATTCCTGGGGACGGTTTTGGGGATGGGACCCGAAAGAAACCTGGGCGCTCATCGCGCTTCTTGGTTATTTGATCGTTTTGCATGGCCGCTTTATCGGATGGTTCGGATCTTTCGGAATCGCGATGGGCGCTGTGCTCGCATTTATGGGTGTTGTTATGGCGTGGTATGGCGTTAATTTCGTACTCGCTGCCGGATTGCATAGTTATGGTTTCGGCGGGGGCGGATATTCGTCAGTTTCAACCGTGGTTTTGATTGATTTAGCTTTTGTCGCGGCGGCCGCTTGGTTTTACCGCCAAAAG
>DDUN01000063.1 GCA_002344825.1 Candidatus Multiplicimicrobium inquinatum
CAGGCTTGGCTGCGTTTGCAAATAGATGAAAAGCATCTTGCGCTTTGGAAATTGTTAATTTTAGGCGTTCTGGCTGCGGCACTTTTATCCGCGCTTTTTAAATGGATTTGGCGCAGTTACGGCCCGGCTCCGGAAGGCTATCGGCGCTGTCCCAAGTGCCGCCTGCCGGTTTTAAAAGTCATGCTGGAATGTCCGCATTGCCGCCAGGTGCTGTGAGCGGTATGACTTTGAAGCGTTATTTGATTGCCTTTGTTTTTCCCGCGGCGATGATCCTTATGGCGGCTTTTTGGTGCGGAGCACAATCTAATTTCATTTTTGCTTTAACCGGATTTTTGGCTTGTTTTTTGATTGCGGTGACTTTGCTTGTCGAAGGATGGAAAAAGTATAATGCAAAAAATCCGGACAAGGACGCATGATTCGGAGAGCCGCTGAGCTGTTTCCGGTTTGGATTATTGCGGCTAGCTTCATGGCGCTCGTTCGCCCCGATCTTTTCACTTGGTTTTCGGGCGGGTGGATTACATTCGGATTGATGATGATCATGCTGGGAATGGGGATGACTCTTTCTGCCGATGATTTTACGCGGACCTTTCGCGGCGGAAAACCGTTACTCATCGCTGTTTTTTTACAGTATACGATTATGCCGTTTTTAGGCTGGCTGATCAGTATGATCTGGGGACTTCCCGCGCCCTTTGCGGTAGGAATTGTTTTGGTGGCTTGCTGTCCGGGCGGAACAGCGTCGAATGTTGTGGCTTATTTGGCGCGCGCGGATGTCGCTGCTTCGGTTTGTATGACGGCCGCATCGACATTGCTTGCGCCTTTGATGACGCCTTTTTTGACCGCCTGGCTTGCGGGCAGCCGTGTGGAGGTTTCTTTGACGGGGCTTTTTTTAAGCACGGTACAAGTTGTTCTTTTGCCGGTGACAGCAGGGCTTTTGATTAACCGTTACGCTTCCCGGCTTGTAAATCGCATTCAGTTTTTTTTACCGCTGACCGCGGTGCTTTTTATTGTCATGATTGTCGCCAGTATTATCGGAGCCGGGCGGGACGCGATTTTAAAAAACGGAGTTCAATTGCTGGGCGCTGTATTTTCTTTGCATGCCTTTGGGTTTTTGATGGGATACTTCTTTTCGAAAATTTTAAAACAGCCTGAGATTTTAGCGCGGACCATTTCAATTGAAGTCGGTATGCAGAACTCGGGGTTGGGGGTTGTTTTATCCCGTAAAAATTTCAGTGATCCGCTCACCGCGATTCCAAGCGCGCTTTCCAGCGCGATGCATTCTGTTGTTGGAAGTTTATGCGCGGCTTATTGGCGTCGAGTCCCGGTTCAAGGAGGAAAATAGAATGCTTTTAGCCTTTGCGTTAGGCGCTTCAGGCGTGACGACAATTTTTATCGCTTTGGCGGCGCTGTCAGTTATGGTATCACTGTCTGTTGAAAAAGTTTTTCCGGAGGCGCGGCCCCGATGGCTGATGATAGTAACGTGGCTTTACTTAACTTGGGCTATTCTTGGCTGGATCGGTTTTTCACGTCACATCACACCCATGGCTTTGCTTGCCGCCGGCATGGCTACCTTGGCGGCCGGAAAATTTCTTTTTGTTTTTTTGTCTTATCCTGACTTTATGCCTATTGGCCGCGTGCTTTGGAGAAATCGCGGTGCTTTAAGCGTGATCATGATAAGCTCTGTTTTGGTCGGAGGGTTGATGATTTTTGTGACGCAACTACTATGAATTTAAAAATATTTATCCAAAAATCGGCAATTGTTTTCATCACGTTATTTTTGGCGGGATGCACTGCGATTCCGGACGCGGGAACCCGGCTTTATGTGTATAACAAAATGGAGCGTGTTCAAATCGGTAACACTCCGGAACAGGTTATTTATTTGATGGGCGGTCAGCCCGACTATGTTTCTTCACTAAAAAACGGCGCGGATGTTTTTGATGTTTGGGAGTATACGGTCGGAAATTTCTTGTACTCGGAAACGGCTGTATTACTTTTTAAAAACAACCGTGTTTTTGCGATTCCTCAAAGCCAGCAGGATTTAATCGGAATTCTTTATTCGAACGGGATATTACGGAACGTTGAGTTTTGGAGCAAAGACGGGCTTAAGGCAAGAACTTGAAAAAGCTTTACGGCGTAATTCTCATTATCTTTGCTCTGTCGGGCTGCGATTCCAGGCCGAATGTGGAATGGAAAAAATTTGATGAAACTGCTTTAAAGACAGCGCAAAGCTCCGGCCATCCAACATTGATTTATTTTTATGCCGCTTGGTGCCGCCCCTGCCAACAGCTCCGTTCTTCAACTTTCCGCGATGAGCGCGTGGTGAACGCGCTTTCAAAATGGAATCGCCTCAAGGCCGATATGTCTTTCCGTGAAGACAAAACGACTATTGCCCGTAACCAAGCTTTTGAGGTTTGGGCTTTACCGACGCTTGTTTTTTACGGCAATGACGGGAAAATTAAATCCAAGATGCAGGGGTACGTTTCAGCGGAAAGATTGTTGGAAGTCGTTAGCGAAGCAATTAATTCTTAATCGCGATCGCGGCGGCTTGGATCAACGGCGCTTGAAAAAGCCCGATTGCGATCGACAGCAAGCTGAGTAATCCCAAAATCCATTTAGCAGACACCGGGATTTCAAAAGTTGCCGGACTTTGAGGCTCGCGCAAAATGATTCTGGACACCAGCGAGAGATAGTAAAAAATTCCGAGTACGATTGCGATTAAACTGATTCCCACAAGCGCATTTTGTCCGGCCTGTAATGCCGAAAAAAGAATCCAGAATTTTCCCATGAACCCGGCCAGCGGGGGAATGCCCGCCAAAGAAAACAGCGAAATAACAAAGGTTCCCGCCAAAAAAGGCGAGGTTTGCGCGAGGCCGTCTAGATTTTTCGAGGCATCCGAGCCCTGTTGCTTTTCAATCAGTGTAATCGCATAAAAGGCTGCCAGGGTGCTTGCCGCGTAGCCCGCCAAATAGTACAGAATGCTTTGCGATGCCGGCGCTGTGCCCGCGGTAAAGGCAATTAACAGGTAGCCTGCGTGGCTGATGCTGGAGTACCCCAAAAGCCTTTTAAGGCTGGTTTGAGCGAGCGCACCCAAGCTTCCATAAAGCAGTGTTACAGCGGAAATAACAGCGAAAGCGATTTGCCAGCTTTGCGGTAAAGGCGACAGACTCAGTTGAAAAAAGCGAATCAAAACGAGAAAACCTGCCGCTTTAGAAGCAACAGACAAGAAAGCTGAAACCGGAGCGGGAGAACCTTCATAAACATCGGGAACCCAAAAGTGAAAAGGCGCCGCCGCGATTTTAAAGCCAATGCCTGCGAAAAAT
Organism: Candidatus Multiplicimicrobium inquinatum; assembly: GCA_002344825.1. Taxonomy (GTDB): domain Bacteria; phylum Omnitrophota; class Omnitrophia; order Omnitrophales; family Aquincolibacteriaceae; genus Multiplicimicrobium; species Multiplicimicrobium inquinatum. Next base: position 3,318 of record DDUN01000063.1, read on the forward strand.
AAAAGCAAGCCCAAGATACCTATCGGCGTTGACCATAAAAGGTTTTGCGCTGAAGCAAGACCTGCGAAAGAAAGCGTGCCGGTTTGTAAATAGAGCAAAGCAATACCGAAAATCATAAAAGCGGAAGCCACGGATCCCAATACGAGATATTTTAAGCCCGCTTCAATGGCTTTTGCGTTGCCGGGTGTTGCCAGCATATGTTGATTATGGGTCGCAAGAATGTGTCGACCGTAGGTCGCTAGGATATAAAGCGACATGGTTAAAATTTCAATCGCAACGAATAAGACGAGTAAGTGGGAGGCAGAAGCCAGAAAATAAAGACCAATCAGGGAGCTCCAAAGAATTAAGCCGAAACCTTGATTGTTTTGGGCGGTATTTTTAAGCTGTTCGCGGCTCATAAAAGCGACGACAAAAAAGACAGCCGTAAAAAAAACTTTAAAATAAAAACCAAAAGCATCGGCCACAGCCATACCGCCGAATCCCGCGCCAAATTTGTTTCCGAATAAAAATAAAGCCGCTCCTAGAAGTAGCGCGCCGACAGCCATCTCATTAAAAATGGAAGGGCGGTCTTTTTTCCCGGCAAGCACCGACTCCAAAATGAAATAGGCAAAGAAAACCAAAGTCATTAATTCAGGAACAAATAAAGATAAGTTTAATGCGTTCATAAAAGAGCCTCAATCGC